>CAKZKH010000025.1 GCA_937122485.1 uncultured bacterium
CTCGTCGGCCATGACGGGGATGGGGGAGCGCTGCCGCACCCAGGCCAGGCCGGCAAGGTCCCAGGCCGGCACGGGCTGCTCCACGAATTCGATCTCGTACTCGCCCATGCGCTCCAGGGCCCACACGGCCTCGGTCCTTGTCCAGCCCTGGTTGGCGTCGATGCGGAGGGCTACGGCGTCTCCCACCGCGCGGCGGATGGCCCGCACCCTCTCCACGTCCTCCTTGGGGTCCAGGCCGACCTTGACCTTGATGGTGTGGAACCCCTGGGCTACGAGGTCTTTGGCCTCGGCGGCCATGGTTTGCGGATTGTCCAGGGTTACGGTGTAGTCGGTGTCGAGCGGGGGTTCCTGGCTTCCCCCAAGCATTCGCCATACGGGCTCCCCGTGGATTTGGCCCACCAGGTCGTGGAGGGCGAGGTCGATGGCCGCTTTGGCCGCAGCTTGGCCGGACCACACCCGGTCCAGCTTCTCCACCAGGTGGCGCAGGCGGCGGGGGTCTTCCCCAAGCACCAAGGGGACCATGGAATCCAACGCGGCCAGAATTGTGGCCGAGGTGGCCCCGAGGATGACCGGGCTGGGGGAAGCCTCACCCCACCCCACGTGGCCCTGGGCGTCGGTGAGGCGGAGGAGGACTTCCTCGTGATCCTGGGTGACTTCGGTGGCGATGCGGAAGGGCTTTTCCAAGCGGAACCTGAATAGATAGACCGTTGCTTCCACCACCTGAAGGTTCATGGCGGGGCCATTGTAGCCGGGGCAAATGGAGAGGGCGGAGGGGGGGCCCCTCCGCCCTTCCGTTTGGGTGGGGTCGCCTGCCGTGAGGTTGCCTCACGGCGGGGGGGTGGCAGCTTTGCTACATCCCTAGTTTAGCACGAAGTGCGGCCTCGAGCTCGGGCAAGTGGCGGAAAAGCCACATGGCCGCGCCTTTCTCCCGCAGCTGAGTCCTCAGCTCCTCAAGCTTGGGCGCCTCCTTGAGGGGAGCAACCGGGCCCGCACGCCCCCGCAGGACCAGGGGCATCATCTCCCGAGCCCGCTTGGCCATCGGGGCTAACCGTTCCTGAATCGCCTGTTTGCCGCGGTTCCCGAT
>CAKZKH010000026.1 GCA_937122485.1 uncultured bacterium
ATACCATGAAGCGAGGCTGAGCGTCAAGTCTGGTTCATGAACTGCGGCCTTCCGTCCCATTCAGCTTTCGTTAGTCGCAGGGCAGGAGGACCTCGGAATCGTACGCACTTCACAGTGCGGCGATGGTCAAAAGCCTGTACCAGCTCTAGCGAAGTGAGCAAAGCCATCGGGGTCTGAGCCGCGGGCGAATGGCCCTGCACTGCCCCTCCGGCCTGGAAATCTTGACCGCACCCCACTTCTTTCACATTCCCCGCGGTCAGGTCTGTGCCTCAGCTCCCTTAAGCAGGGAAACCCGCGTGGTGATCGTTTTCTGCCCGGCCCTGGGTTAGGGGCCCACCGCGAAGCCCACCACCACCCCCCGGCGGTTGTGCCAGGCCACGTAAGCCCGCCAGCCCTCCCCTCCTGTCCCAACACCCAACGACCAGGTCAGGCGAATCTCCCAGTCCGTCTCCGGCTCGACCTCCACCAGCGGCCGGGCCATGGGATACCACGAGGGCACATAGGCCATCTCCTGGAAAGAGAGCCCCACCGACCCCCAAACCCCGAGGTTCGTCCCTTGGAACCACAGGGCCACGTAGCCCTCGATTTCTGGTCCCCAGGCAAACCACCCTCCCGGGCCGGGCTGGGAAAGATCGGGCCGGGGCGGAGGCGCCGTAAGCGAAAGGCCTAGCCCCACCGGGTCAAGCCAAAGGTCGAACCCCCCCGAAAGGGCGGAAATCCAGCCCACGTTGAACCCAACCCCGAACGTCTCGGCCACAGGTTCGCCCAGGCCTGGGGGAAACCAGGGCAACGGCCGGGCCCGCTCCAGCGCCACCACAAGCTGCACTTCCTCTCCGTCGCCCAGGTCCACGGTGAGGCGGCGGTCCTCATAGCCTGCTTTTTCCACGCGCACAGAAAGCTTTCCCGCGGGCACCACCAGGCGTACAGGGGTTTCCCCCACAAACTTCCCGTCAATCCACACTTCCGCCCCCGCGGGGACGGTTACCACCGACACCGTGCCCTTGGGCTTGTACACAAGGTAAGAGGTCCAAGCCGTGCCCCACACCGCATCGCCCAGGGACCCTTGGACCGCAGCGGCCAACTGGCCCGGGCTGGCAAAAACCACAAAGCTTTGCTTCTCCCACGCCTTGGCCTCGTAGAAAGAAAGCGGGCGGTCCACCACCAAAATCTGGAGGTACTCCATGCCCTCGGGCTCGGTCACCCGCAAAACCCAACCGGCCTGAGGCAGCACGTGCGTGCCGGCCGGAAAGAACGGTGTTTGCAGGAACCTATTGGGGAGAAGGAGTTGGGCTTTGCCCGCTGACGTGATGTTCCACAGGTACACGTAGGCCGCTCGGGGCAGCGTGAACGTGATCTGCAGACGATCCCCCGGTGTGTAAACCCCCTTGTCCGTCTTCAGGGCCACGACAATTCCCGGCTTGTCCGGCACGGGGATGATCCCTTGGGGCAGTACAGGCTGCTGGCCGCCCAAGGACAACCCCAGACCTGCAATCGCCAGAATCAGCCCCCACAGCTTGGCCATGGTTGAACCTCCACCTCATGTTACACCGGGGCCGCCGGCCTGGTTCAGCTTCCGAGTCCCAGCGCTTTGCGCAACGCCCGCAGGGGAAGCAAGGCGCAGGAAAGCCGGGTTTTCACCACGTTCCCCAACGCCCCAAGCATGTCCTCGTCCTTGAGGCCTCGGGCTTCTTCCACGGTCTTGCCCTTGATCATCTCGGTGAGCAGCGAGGCCGCAGCCTGGGAAATAGCGCAGCCCTCGCCGTCGAACCGCACGTCCTCCACCCGGCCGTCCCGCAGGGCCAATTCCAACCGGACCACGTCCCCGCACAGGGGGTTGGCTTCCACCGCGGAGGCGTCCGGGGAGGGCAAGCGACCCTTGTTCCGGGGATGGCGCCAGTGGTCCAGAATGACTTCTTCGTAGCTCATCCCAACGTCTCTTTCACCCGATCGAGGGCGGCGAGGAGTTGCTCGACTTCCTCGGGGGTGTTGTACAGGTAGAACGAGGCCCGGCAAGAAGCAGGGATGCCGAGTCTCCGGTGCAAGGGCTGGGTGCAGTGGTGGCCGGCACGAATGGCGATGCCTTCTTGGTCGAGGAGGGTGGCCACGTCGTGGGGGTGGATGCCTTGGAGGTTGAAGGCCACCAGGGCCCCGCGCCGGGAGGGATCCGGCGGTCCGTAGACCGTGACGTAAGGCCGGGCCCGAAGACCTTCGAGGGCCTGGGCAGTGAGCCCTTGCCCGTGGCTGTGCACGCGGTCCATTCCGATCCCCTGGAGGTAGTCCACGGCCGAGCCCAAGGCGACGGCCTGGGCGATGGGCGGAGTCCCCCCTTCAAACCGCGCCGGGGGGTCGGCCCACACCGCCCGATCAATCCAGGCTTCGCGGATCATCTCCCCTCCCGTGAGCCAGGGGGGCATCTCGGCGAGGAGCTCGGCCCGGCCCCACAACACGCCGATGCCCGTGGGCCCCAGCATTTTGTGCCCGGAAAACGCCAAGAGGTCTGCGCCCAGTTCCCCCACGTCCACCGGCATGTGGGGGACAGACTGGGCCGCATCCACCACCACCACAGCCCCCACCTCGTGGGCCCATTGGGCGATCTCCTGCACGGGGTTGATCGTGCCCAGCACGTTGGAAACGTGCACCACGCTCACCACCCTCGTGCGAGAAGAAAGTTTGGACTGGAAGTCCCCAAGGTCGAGCTCCCCTTGGGAGGTGATGCGAGCGGCCAAAAGTTGGGCCCCCCTGCGCCGGGCCAGCTCCTGCCAGGGAAGAAGGTTGGCGTGGTGCTCCATTTCTGTGACCAGCAGCTCGTCCCTTGGGCGGACCCGCGTTTCGCCCAGGCCCCAGGCCACAAGGTTGAGGGCCTCGGTGGTGCCCCGGGTGAACACGATCTCTTCGGGTCGGGCCCCGACAAAACGGGCCACCTTGGCCCGGGCCGCTTCGTAGAGCTCAGTGGCCTCGGCGGCCAAGAGGTAGACCCCCCGCCGCACGTTGGCGTAGGCCCGAACGTAGAAATCCCGCTCGGCCTCCACCACGGCCACCGGCTTGTGCGCCGTGGCTGCGGAGTCCAGGTACACCAAGGGATGGCCGTTGACCATCCGGCTCAAGATGGGAAAGTCGCCGCGGACGTTCAGCATCTCATCCCACAGCCTTCTCAAAGCTCATTTCCAAAAGGCCCCGCAGCTCCACGGCGTACTCCAAGGGGATTTCCTTGAGGATGGGGGAAACGAAGCCGTTCACGATCAGGCTGAGGGCCTGGGACTCGTCCAGGCCCCGGGACATCAGGTAGAAAAGCTGCTCTTGGGACACGCGGCCCACGGTGGCCTCGTGCCCCACTTCCACGTCGTCGGTTTCCGTGCGCAGCAGAGGGATGGTTTCCGAGCGGGCCTGGGGGGAAAGAAGGAGGGTGGAGCACTCCATGTGGGCCTTGGCGCCCCGGGCGGGCTCCTCTACCCGGATCGTGCCCCGAAACACGCTGACCCCCGAGCCCTGGACCACCGAGCGGGAAACCAGGCGGGAGGTGGTGTGGGGGGCCTTGTGGATCGCCCGGGCCCCGGCGTCCAACCACATGCCTTCTTGGGCAAACGTGAACGAGAGGTTTTCCGTGCTGGCCCCAGGGCCCAAAAGGACGGAGGTGGGATAAAGCATGGTGACCTTGCTCCCCAGGGACCCGGAGACCCAGTCCACTGCAGCTTCGGCGTACACCCAGGCCCGCTTGTTGTTGAGGTTGTACACGTTTTTGGACCAGTTTTGGATGGTGGTGAAGCGGACCTTGGCCCCTTCTTTGGCGATGATCTCCACCATCCCCGAGTGCAAAGCGGCCCGGGTGTAGCGGGGGGCCGAGCATCCCTCGATGTAGTGCACGGAGCTTCCCGGCTCGGCGATGATCAGGGTGTGCTCGAACTGCCCGACCCGCTCGGTCTGCATGCGGTAGTACGACTGCAGAGGAACGGCCACCTCCACCCCGGGGGGAATCCAGATGAACGTCCCCCCGCTCCACACCGCGCCGTGCAGGGCGGCGAACTTGTTGTCCTCGGGAGGGATGACCTTCATGAAATACTCACGGATCCAGGGGTAGTCGCGCACGGCCTGGTCCATGCTGGCGAAGATGACCCCTTGGGCCCGCACCTTCTCCAGGAGCGACCGGTACACGACCTCGGAGTCCACCTGGGCTCCCAGGCCAGCCAAGGCCTTCTGCTCGGCCTCGGGGAGCCGCAGGGCCTGGAAGGTGCGGCGGATCTCCTCCGGGAGCTCCTCCAGGCTTCGGACCGGGGCCACCGGCCGGGCGTAGTAGGCCAAATCGGAGAAGTCCAGTTCGGAAAGGTCGGGCCCAAACCGGGGCATGGGGAGCTTCTCAAAAAGCTCCAGGCACCTTAAGCGGTGCTCGAGCATCCAATCCGGCTCGTTCTTCTCCCGGGAGAGGGCTTCTACAAACGCCCGGGAAAGGCGGGCGGTGGCCACGCGGTCACTCACCGGAGCACCTCCTCAAAGCCCTCTTCCGCGATGCGGTGGGCCAGCTCGTAGCCACCCCGCTCGGCAACTCGGCCGTCCTCGAGAACAAACACGCTCTGGGGAGGGACGTGGTCGAGGATGCGCGGGTAATGGGTGATGATGAGCACGGCCGTTCCGCTCTGGGCGAGGTCCCGGATGGCCCCGGCGATGAGGCGGAGGGCGTCCACGTCCACCCCGGAGTCGGGCTCGTCGAGCAAGGCCACCTTGGGCCGGAGGAGGTAAAGCTGGAGAAGCTCGGAGCGCTTCTTTTCGCCCCCGGAGAAACCCACGTTCAGCCCCCGGGAATCCAAACCCTCCATGGCCAACTTGGCCACCGCGGAAGGGTAGTGTTTGTGGAACTCGCAGAACCCCTGGCCCCGTTCGCTACAGGCCAGGCGCAAAAACTCCCGCAAGGAAACCCCCTCCACTTCCGGAGGGTGCTGCATAGCCAAGAACAAGCCCTGGCGAGCCCGGTGGAAGGGGGTAAGGGCGAGAAGGTCCACCCCGTCGAGGAGGGCCCGGCCGCGGGTCACCTGGTAGTTCGGATGGCCGGCCAAGGCCAGGGCCAACGTGGACTTGCCCGAGCCGTTCCGGCCCATCAAGGCGTGGACCTGCCCCCTTTCCAGCTCCAAATCCACCCCGCGGAGGATGGGCTTGCCCTCCACGTTCACGTGCAGGTCTTCCACAACCAAGGTCGGCATCGAAGAAAGCGTACTCCCGGAGTTCTGGGGCCGCAACGTGGCCCTCTTGCCCCGGTGGACCGCGGGGATAAACTTAACTCGTTAGTTAGCTAATGGTTGCTATGCTAAGGAAACCCGGCGAGGGCCTGGTCCACCAGCTTGTCCGCACCTGCAAGAGCCTGCGGGACCTCATCCACGCTCGCATGGAGGAAATCGGCCTCCCCCGGGGCCAAGGGATGATCCTCCGCCGCGTGGGGGAAATGGAGGGGCTGACCCAGACGGAGGTTGCCCGCCAGGCCCTGCTTCGCTCGGCCACCCTCACCCGCGCTTTGCAGCGCATGGAACACGCGGGCCTTATCGAGCGCCGGCCCGACCCTGAGGACCAGCGGGTGTTCCGGGTGTACCTTACCGCCCAGGGGCGGGACCGCCTGCAGGCAGTCCAAGCGGTGTGGCAGGAGCTGGACCGGGAGTTGGGGGGCCTGTTCACAGCCCAGGAACGGAACACCTTGACCCAACTTCTGGCGCGGTTGGAGCAGCACCTCAAGGAGGGCAGGGCATGAGGGCCCTGGTGCGCATCTACGGGTTTGTGAGGCCCTACAAGGGGATGAGCCTGGGGGCCATCCTGCTCCTCCTGGGCATGGTCGGGGCCGACCTCCTCATTCCTCGGCTCACCCAGCGGATCATCGATGAGGGGATCGCCCGCGGGGACTTGCAGGTCGTCCTGTGGACTTCCCTCCTCATGATGGGTCTGGCCTTCGTTTCCACGTTGTTTGCCCTGGTCAACACCTTCCTGTCCGTACGGGTTTCCCAGCGGGTGGCGGCCGACCTTCGCTCCGCGTTGTTCCGCAAGACCCAGACCTTCTCGTTTGCCAACCTCGATCGATTCAAGACAGGGCAGCTCATGGTCCGCACCGTCAGCGACGTCAACCTCGTGGAGACGGTGGTGGCCATGTCCCTGCGCATCCTCACCCGGGCCCCCATCTGGGCGGTGGGGAGCATGGTCCTCCTGGTCCTCACCAGCCGCAGCTTGGCGTGGATCCTGGTGGGAGCTGTGCCGGTGATCGTGGGGTTGGTGGTGGTGTTCTTTGGGCGGGGGCGGGCCATGTTCATGGCCATCCAGCGCCAGCTCGACCGCCTCAACAACGTCCTGCAGGAGAACCTGGCTGGGGTGCGGGTGGTCAAAGCCTTCGTGCGGGAGGACCGGGAACAGGGCCGGTTCGGAGCGGAAAACGAAGCCTACATGGCCAAGAACATCCGGGTGATGACCTTTTTTGCTCTCTTGGGCCCGACGTTGACCCTGCTGGTGAACCTGGGGGTGATCGGGGTGTTGTGGTTTGGGGGCCGCGGGGTGGCCGGGGGGACCATGACCGTGGGCCAAGTGGTGGCCTCCATCAACTACGTGACGTACGCCTTGTTCCCCTTGCTGCTTGTGGCGGGAATGTTGGGAATGGTTTCTGCGGCCGAGGCCTCGGCGGCGCGGATCCTGGAGGTGCTGGACCTTGCCCCCGACGTGGAGGATAGGCCCAGCCGACCCCACGTCCCCCACGCTTCCCCGCTGGGCCTGGAGGTGACCTTCGAGGACGTGCACTTCAGCTACGACCGCGACGGAGGCGAACCCGTGCTCCAAGGGATCAACCTGCGGATCGAACCAGGGCAGACGGTGGCCATCTTGGGTGCCACGGGATCAGGCAAATCCACGCTCATCCACCTCATCCCCCGCTTCTACGAGCCCACCCGGGGCCGGATCCGGGTGGACGGGGTGGACGTGCGGGAGCTGCCCTTGGACGAGCTCCGTCGCCAGGTGGGGGTGGTGCTTCAGGAGTCGGTGCTGTTCACTGGTACGGTGCGGGACAACATCCGGTACGGAAGGCCCGGGGCCTCGGACGAGGAGGTGGTGGAGGCGGCCAAGGCCGCGCAGGCCCACGAGTTCATCGTCGAACTCCCCCAGGGTTACGACACGATCGTGGGGGAGCGGGGGGTGAACCTTTCGGGCGGGCAGCGGCAGAGAATCGCCATCGCCCGGGCACTCGTGGTGCGCCCACGCCTCCTCATCCTCGACGACAGCACCTCCTCGGTGGACATTGAAACCGAGCTCAAGCTTCAGGAGGCGTTGGACCGCCTGTTGGCCGAGAAGGCAGCCAGCACCCGCATCGTGGTGGCCCAGCGGATCAGCACGGTGCTGCGGGCGGACAAGATCGTAGTTCTGGAACGGGGGAGGATCGTGGCCATGGGCACGCACGAGGAGCTCCTGGGGACAAGCCCCCTTTACCGGGAGATCTACCAGTCGCAGTTGGGGGAGGCGGTCCATGTCTGAGCGCTCGCCTTCGCCGCGCCAACCTCTCCAAGCTCAACCGGTGGCCCCGGGCATGCCCGGCCCAGCCGGACGGGGCTTTGGGATGGGACGTGTGCCCATCGAGAAAGCCCGCGATGTGCGGGGCACGGCCCGGCGCCTTTTTGCCTACCTCCGCCCCTACCGATGGCACCTCCTGGCCGTGTTCCTGTTGGCCGTGGGGAGCACGGCCTTTGCCCTCTTGGGACCCTTCCTCATGGCCCGGGTCATCGATCGGGCGATCCGCACCCAGGACCTGTCCACCTTGGGGCCCATGCTCCTCCTCATGCTGGCCACGTACCTGGGAG
>CAKZKH010000027.1 GCA_937122485.1 uncultured bacterium
CACGGGATCGATCTTGAGATTGGGCAAGGCGAGTTCGTGGGGCTCCTCGGCCGCAACGGCGCCGGGAAGACCACGCTCCTCAAGATCGTGGCCACGCTCCTCCTTCCCACCGCAGGCGAGGTCGAGGTGGACGGGATCGACGCCCTGCGCGAGCCGACCAAGGTGCGCCGCAAGCTCGGGGTGGTCCTGGCCGGGGAACGCACGCTCTACTGGAAGCTCACCGCGATGGAGAACCTGCTCCTCTTCGGCGGGCTCCAGGACCTCCCGCGGCGGGAGGCGCGCACGCGGTCTGCGGAGCTCCTTCAGCTTGTGGGCCTCTTCGGGTTCGCCGACGTCTCGGTGGAGAAGTTCTCGAGCGGGATGCGCAAGCGCCTCGCCATCGCCCGGGCCCTCATCCACCGCCCGCCGGTGTTGATCCTCGATGAGCCGACGACGGGGCTCGATCCCCATGGTGTCGAGGAGGTGTGGGAGGTGCTGCGGGCGCTGCGCGAGGAGGGGACGACGGTGCTCATGGCCACCCACAACATGCTGGAGGCTGAGCGGCTGCCGACACGCCTTCTCATCATCGAGGGGGGGAGGCTCCTCGCCGATGGGACGCCGCAGGAGATCACCGCACGTTCCGGAGCCCAGCGCATGGCGGTGCTCACGCTCGGCTCTCGGCCCAACGTGGAGAAGGATCTCCTCGTCCACGAGCTTGGGGATGGGATGTACTCCCTGGCCATACCGGTGGACCGGCTGCCGGCGCTGCTTGCCCGGCTCCAGGCGGAAGGTGTGTACCTGGCGAACGTAGAGATCGTGCAGTCGGGTCTGTGGGAGGCGTTCCTGCGCCTCACCGGCCGGCCGTTCGACACCCTGCCGGACACCCAGAGGGACGAGGAATGAGGCCGATCCTCGCCTTGGCCCACAAGGAGCTCCTCTACCTCCGGGCGTACCCACTGGATCTCGTCAGCTACGCGATCTCCCCGGCGTTGATCGTGGCCCCCTACCTCCTTGTGGCGCGGCTGTTCGGGTTCGACGCGGGGCTCGTGGACTCCGTCGCGGTGGGGCTTCTCCTTTGGTACTGGCTCTCTACTCTGCTGGGGGGAGTGGGCCTGGGGCTGGAGGAGGAGATGGAGGAAGGGGTGGTGGAGACGCTCCTTGCCCATCCCATCTCCGTGCCCACGCTCCTCGTCGCCAAGGCGTTGGGAACGGTGATCCTCAACCTGTACATCACCGGGGCGATGGTGGCTTGGTTCTTCGCGTTCGGCATCCCTCTCCTTCTCCCCTGGCCCGCGTTCATCGCGCTTGCGCTTCTCGCGGGGGCGGGGATCTCCGGGTTCATGCTCGCCCTCGCGGCGCTGATGCTCCTCTACAAGCGCACGTTCTTCACGTACGACCTGGTCCAGGCGAGCCTGGGCGCTCTGTCCGGGGTCACGATGCCGGCTCGGCTCCTCCCGCGCCCGCTGTGGATCGTCTCCCGGGCGCTCCCGCTCTCCTACGGGATCGAGTCCGTACGCCGGATCCTCGCCGGCGGCGGTGTGGGACCGGACATCGGCCCTCTCGTCGGGCTGGGGCTGGTGTACTTTCTCGTGGGCCGGAAGCTTCTCACCGTGGCCGAGCGGCGGATGAGGGCCGCGGGAACGACGGGGGAGTTCTGATGCGGCCCGCCTGGGCTCTTCTCCTCTACACCTTGCGAGCCCAGGTCCGGTACGGGCTGTTCCGCTGGTCGCTCGTCTTCCCGCTTGCGTTCGCGTTGCCCGCTCTTCTCCTTGGGCTGTGGGGCGAGGGGTTGGGGCTGGGGGCGGAGTTCGCCGACCGAACGGGGACGTCGGACTACTTGGGGTACCTCCTTTTGGGGGCCCTGTACTGGAGCTTCGTCGAGGTGGTGTGGAGCATTGTGTTCTCCCTGCAGCGGGCGATGCGGCAGGGCATGCTGGAGTCGCTCCTTGGTACTCGCATCTCCCGGATCTGGCTGATCGGGGCGTGGTCTGGCGCCCGGTTCGCGGTGGAGGTGGTCCCGTCCTTGGCTACGCTGGGCCTGATCCTTGTTCTGTCGGGTATCCCGCCGTGGCCGCGCTGGGCGGGGGTGGCTGCGGTGTGGGTCCTGTCGCTTGCGGCGTCCTATGGCTTCGCCTTTCTCCTGTTTGGACTGACGCTTCGGTTCAAGGACGCCAATTCAGCGGTCGGCCTCCTGGGGAACGCGGCGCCGCTCCTCGGTGGCGTCTTCTTTCCCGTGGCCTTGCTGCCGGCTTTCCTGCGGCCGCTTGCCTACGTCTTCCCTTTCACCTACGGGGTGGACGCCCTACGGGCGCTGTGGTTGGGGACGCCCGCCATGCTGCCCGTTGATATCCAGCTCGGGCTGCTCGCGGCGCTGGCCGTGGCCTATGTGGCCTTGGGCTGGTGGGCGCTCCTCTACTTCGAGCGCCGCGCCCGCCACCACGGCCTGGAGGGGTTCTGACAATGGGCCACCGACGCCATACGGGCAACCCGTTGCTGGATGACCGGCTCTCCGGGTCTTGCCGGCAGCACTTGGGCAACGTAGGGTCTGGCCCATGATCTGGGTGGAGCATCTTGCGCGGTTGCGGGACCTCCTGAGGAGGGAGGGGCGGCTCATCTCCCTCCCCGAGACGAGATCCAGCTTCCCCCTCCCCGTCCGGAGGATCCTCCGTACCCCGCTCGGCTTGGGGC
>CAKZKH010000028.1 GCA_937122485.1 uncultured bacterium
CGACGGCTCTTGGACGGAGTGCGACGGCAAGAGGTGGAGCGCTTGCTCGGCAGACTGCTGGTTGAGGGCGAAGCCGATCTCCCGGGGTTGGCGAGACTGGCAGAGGAGTTGGGCGAGCTCAGGAGCGCTGTGATGGTAGCCAGCCTAGAGAAGGTGCGTGAGGAAGTCCCGTCATCAACAGACAACGCGCTCCCACCGGTGACATCGAAACTCACATCTGTGTACGTGCCGACAGAGGCACCGAGAGGCGCCGACGAGGAGCCGTTCAACCTTCCGGGCCTGGAGTACGCAGATAAGATTGGGGTGGGTAAACCCAACGGTTCCGCACGAGCCGAACCCCGAACGGGGTACGTGGGAGCTCACAGCAATTCGTGGGTCGGCTCCGATCGACACACTGCCCTGGTGGGGATTGAGTTCAGTGTCACGGCTGACAACACCGACGTGGCGATCAGCGCGACCATGAAGTGGATGAGCGCGACTGCAACCGTCTTTTTCGGCTCGACCACCACGAGTGTGGCAGTCTGGGCCGCCAGCGATGTACAGGAGAAGTATCACGTGATCGACCCGATCTTCGGCTGGACGGACGCCGCGCGTCTTGTGTGCCACGTACTGAGCCTGAAGCTGCCAAAGTTGGCCCTTTTGTGCACTTTGGGTGACTCTCTCATTGTCGGCTTAGAAACGTTGAGTTACGCGGAGCTCGCTCAGGCCTTTAAGGATATGCAGGGCGTCGAGGAGAAGGTGTTTGAGTTTAGATTCGGATCGCTAGACAAAGGGAGATACAGGTTCCACATCGGACTGCATGCCCGAACCGCAGCCGCTGTTGTGGGTGCGTCGTTTGCATCGGCAATCGGGCAGGTGAGCAGGATCGCGGTCGTCCAGGATGTGCTGCCTCCCCGGGTGTTCGCTGCAAGCCCAACCCGGCTCTTCTCCATCACTGTCAACGAGGCCGATGACCGCTTCTTGGGCTACTTCCGCACTGCAGGGGGGGAGGATGTTGCGATCACCGACATCGCCTGGGATGCACAGCGTCAGAGTCTGTGGGGCATCTCCTTCAACCAGCTGTACCGCATCGATCCCCGGACGGCGCAAGTGACGCCGATCGGGTCGGGGCTGGGTCGCGATCAGATGAACGCGCTGGCTGTTGACGCGGCAGGGCGCTTGTTCGCTGCAGGCTTGGATGGGGTTCTTGTCTCGGTGAGCACGAGCACCGGCAGAGCGAGCCCGATAGGCCCCTACGGCAGCAACTACGAGGCAACCGGCGACCTCGTCTTTCTGGCTGACGGTCGTCTGGTCGGTACTGCGATACGGCCTGGGGATTCGAGTGACGTCCTTGTTCGGGTTGACCCCGCAACTGGAAGGGCGACTCCGATCGGACCCACTGGCTACTCAGACGTCTTCGGCCTGTTCGTGTCGGGAAGAGGGCTATATGGCGTGACACAGGAGGGGGACCTGATCAGCATCGACACTGCAACTGGACGCGGTACTTTCGTGAGGAAGATCTCGTTTGACGCATGGGGAGCGCAGAGCATTCCTGGAGAGGGGGGGAGGTAGCATGGGACCCAAGTCGCCATCGGCCAGCCAGAGGAAGATGAGCTTCCTGCTGATCGCGGTGATCCTGCTCTTCACTGTCCCGACGTCCGCACAGCGGCCCGTGCAACCGACGCCCACGGGTCAAGCATCCGCCACTGTGCTAGTGATGGATGTCTCGGGAAGCATGGCGTGGCAATGGCGCGGGGGGGTGAAGATCGACTCCGCAAAGAAGGCAGCTCTCCAGTTCATCGAACAAGTGGCCAACGAACCACGGCAACCCGGGACTTCGCACAGGATCGCCGTAGTCACCTTCAGCGACAGCGCGGAGCTTGTCTGCCCTCTGACGGATGACTACGCGATTGCCAGGGAGACAGTCATCCGTCTGGGGACACTGTCATCCACGAACCTGGGAGCGGGTTTGACAGCAGCCCTTGCCGAACTGGACAGGGTGTCGGGAACCGCGAAGCGGTTCGTAATCCTCCTGAGCGACGGAATGACGAACACCGGCCTCAATCGCGACCAGATTCTATCAGGCCCTGTCGTACAGGCACGGAGCAAGGGAATCTGCATCCACACAGTAGCTTTTGGCGATGCTGGAGACGTGGACGAAGACTTCCTCAGACGAGTCGCCAGTGGTTCGGGATGTGGTTCGTACAACCACGCTGGATCCGGGTTTGAACTGTTCGGGACCTACGTTAAGGTACGGCACAGCATGCTCGGCAGCAACCGGATCGTGGACTTCACGTCCGGGCCATTGCCTGTGCACCTTTTCCGAGGCCAGTCGGCCACCTTGGGGGCCTTCCAGCTTACGGCGCCGGCGCAGGAGCTTCACTACACGCTTGCATGGTCGGGGTCCGGACAAATGCGGGCGATTCTTGTTGACCCGTCGAACAGGCAAGTGACAGCGGGCTACCCCGGAGCCACCCTGTACTCAGGGAACGGCTTCACGCACATCACCGTTGCCTCGCCTAAGGTAGGAATATGGAGGGTATCAGCGGCGGCAGTGACATCGTTCCTACATGGGGTCCAGTACTACGGCGTCGTGTCCGCGCGGACAGGAGGCATCGTGATCCCCTATCCGATGCCCAGCCTCCCCTGCGTTGACGTCCTGGGGACGAAGATCTGCATTCCGATGCCGGATCTTCCAACGGCGCTGGTAGTGGGCATTGTAGTAGTCGCCATGGCTGTTGTTGTGTACTTACAGTTGGCAGCGAGGTAGGGCGGCGTGCCGGAGTGCGCGGTCGTGGTCTACGAGGCGGAGGAGGGGGGCTACTGGGTGGAGGTGCCGGCACTGCCTGGGTGTTTTTCACAGGCAGAGACGGTGGAGGGGGCGTTGGAGAACGTGCGCGAGGCGATCGGAGCCCATCTTCTGGCCCTAGGGGAAGACGGGCAAGAGATCCCCGAGGAGAGAGAGGTCCTACTGGGACGGGTGGAGGTTCCGTCAGGGGGCGATTGACATGAAGGGCCTGGCCGGTACGGGTCATGGTTTAGCTTCATCCTTCGATCTCACAACCCGCGTGTTCGAGGCGTGCGCGATCACCGTCAACGTGTCGGGGATCGAGATCTTCGGGTTCCGGTTCGGGGCCAGTCCCCAGGACATCGCCCGTAAAGTGGCCGACCAGATCGCGACGCGGGTGGGATTGCAGTGCCGGAGGTAGACTTGTGGCAGAGGGCCGGCAGCTGCGTGGCATCAAGAGCGACGACGC
>CAKZKH010000029.1 GCA_937122485.1 uncultured bacterium
CGACATGGAGCCCTTCAAGGGCGGCATCTCGGGGGCTTTGAAGCGGGCCGCCACCGCCTGGGGGATCGGACGGGAACTGTACACCTACCCCAGGGTGATCGTGGAGGGGGAGCACCGCTTCATCCCCTTCAAGGTGCTGGACCGGCTCAAGGGGCTGCCCAGGGCCGTCGCGGAGGGCAAGGCGCTGCCCGAGGTCATCCGGCTCACCGCGGAGGGGGAGAATGCGCGGAAGGGGGGAACGTGATCAGATCCTGAGATCAGCCATGAATTCAGAAACAGGATTCACGGCTGAAACCAACAAATAGTCTCTGGCCCGCGTGCAGGCCACATATAAGAGGTGCCGCTCGGTGTTGTACACCTCCTCCAGGTCTGCCTCGTCCCCGACCTCGCTGAGGCGTTCCTGGGAGGGGATCACTTCATCGTCGCAAGCCATGACCGACACGGCGCGGAACTCGAGCCCCTTCGCCAGGTGCATGGTGCCAATCGAGACTTGGCCCTCACCGGGCCTCGCCCCGTCGTCCAGGACGATGTACGCGAGCCCGGCATCCTCCACCGCGCGCTTAGCCCTCGGCAGCTCGTGGGCGGAGCGCACGAAAACACCGAACTCCCCCGGCTTCAACCCGTAGCCCGCGAGCTTGCGAAACCAATCGCTGACCGCACGAATCTCCTCGGCCTCGTTGTCGAAGCTCCTGAGCTCGGGGGCAGGGCCGTCAAAGACCGAGATCGTGCCCGAGCGTCGCTCGAGGTTCCCGTCAGCGTCGCTCAGCTCACCGTCCAGCAGCCGATCTGCCTGTGTGCGGATCTGGTGTGAGGTGCGGTAGTTGACCCGCAGGGTCTTGGAGCGCCCCCGTATGTCCACGCCCAGCGCTTTCCAGGAGAAAGGCTGTTGGAAGATGCGCTGACCGAGATCCCCGCAGAAGAACAGCCCGTCGCCTCGTTTTCCGGCCAACACCCCGAGGAGCTTGAGGTTCATCGGGGCTAGGTCCTGAGCCTCGTCCACCACGATGAAATCGAACGGTGGCGGGTTTGAGGAGAAGTGCGAAGCGAGCCGCACGCACACCCCGGCCAGGGTCATCAGCCCCCGTTGCGAAAGTTCTTGCTTCGCAGCACTCAGGATGTCCCACAGCATCCTGCGCTGGGCTTCGGGGAGACGGGTCTTGCGCCCTAGGCGTGGGGCCTTGCGGTACTCCTCCCAGGTCTCGACCTGCCAGGCGTCCACCACCTGCTCCCACTCGGCCCGTA
>CAKZKH010000030.1 GCA_937122485.1 uncultured bacterium
TGCCCTGGTGGAAGAACATCGAGCGCACCATAGCACGAACTGCGCTCCCGGTCAAGGGGCATCTGGAAAGTCCAGTTCAGTTGCTAATCCCACATCGAGCGGATGCGCTGGCGGGCGTCGCTTGTCCGGCCCGGTTTCTCGGGCAGGGGCCCTGAGGTCATCCTCTCCATCGTGGCTTGAACCTCTTCGGTGAAGAACCGGCACAAGGGAGCGAACCCGTGGCCGTCGGAGAGCTCCCGGCGGCGGTAGTGGTACCGGAGGGGCCAGGTGACGAACAGGTGGTTGCGGGCTCGGGTCAGGGCCACGTAGGTGAGGCGGAGCTCCTCTTCGATCTCCTCGGCGGAGCCGGTGGCAAGATCGGAAGGGAGGAACCCGTCGGCGGCGTGGATGAGGAACACCACATCCCATTCGCAGCCCTTGGCGGAGTGAATGGTGGAAAGCACAAGCCAATCGTCGTCCTTGTGGGGAGGGCCGGCGAGGTCGCTCGTGGAGTTGGGCGGATCGAGCTGGAGGTCGGTGAGCAGGCTCCGGCGGGACCGGTAGGAAGATGCGATCTGCTCCAGGCTCTCCAGGTCGCGGAGTCGGGCCGTGGGGTAGTCGTAGTTCTGGTGAAGGAGCGGCTCATAGAACTTGCGGACAAGCTCGAGCTGGGATGGGAGCGGGGGATCGCCCAGAAGCTGGCCGAACAGCTCACCGAGCTTGCCCAAGGTTTCCTTGATCGCCGCTGGGCCCGGGAAGTCGCTGATCCGGCGGGGATCACCCCCGTGGCGGGCGATGTGCTCCAGGGCCCGGTTGATCGTGGCCGGGCCCACCCCCTCCACAAGCCGGAGCACCCGGAACCAGGCCAGTTCGTCCCGGGGGTTCTCCACGATGCGCAAGAAGGCGAGGGCGTCCTTGATGTGGGCTGTCTCCACGAACCGCAGGCCCCCGAACTTGTGGAAAGGGATCCCCCGGCGGGCAAGTTCCACCTCCAACGAGGCGGAGTGGTGAGCTGCCCGGAACAGGACAGCCTGCTGGCGCAAGGGAACCCCCTGTTCGTACAAGGCCAGGACTTGGCTGGCCACGAAGTTGTCTTGGTCTGTTTCGTCCTGGCACAACACGAGCTTGGGGAGCGTTCCGCCCTTGCGCAGGGTCCACAGGTTCTTGGTGTACCGCTCCCGGGCTGCGGCGATGAGGGCGTTGGCCGTGCGCAGGATGGGCATGGTGGACCGGTAGTTCTGTTCGAGGGTGACAATCTTGGTGCCCGGGAACTCCCGCGGGAAGTCCAAGATGTTGCGGACCGTTGCGGCTCGGAAAGCGTAGATGCTCTGAGCGTCGTCGCCCACGACGGTCACGTTGTCGTTTCCGGTGCGCATTCCTCGCAGGATGAGGGCTTGGAGACGGTTGGTGTCCTGGTACTCATCGACGAGGATGTGGTCGAACAGGGAGGAGAGTTCGCGGGCTCCCGAGGGGTCGGCGACGAGCTCCCGCCAGTACAGCAAGAGGTCGTCGAAGTCCAACACGTTGAGTTTCTGCTTCTGCTGGACGTACTTACGGAACAGTGCTTTCAGTTCCTCCTCCCAGCCCACGGTCCAAGGGAAGTACCGGGTAAGGACCTCGGGGAGGCTTTCCGTTCCGTTGACGGTGCGGGAGTAGATGGCGAGGCAGGTGCCTTTGAGGGGGAAGCGTTTGTCGCGGGTGGCGAGCCCGAGGTCGTGGCGGAGGATGCCCATGAGCTCTTCAGCGTCAGCTTGGTCGAGCACGGTGAAGTCGGGGCTCATACCCAGGCGGGCGGCGTGCTTGCGGAGGAGGCGGTTGGCGATGGCGTGGAAGGTTCCTCCCCACACTTGTTCCTGGAACGAGCCGGCGCGGCGCAGGGCCCCTTCGGCCCGGCGGAGCATTTCCTGGGCGGCCCGGCGGGTGAAGGTGAGGAGGAGGATGCGGGAGGGGGGTACGCCTTGGGCGATGAGGTAGGCCACGCGGTAAGCGAGGGTGCGGGTTTTGCCGGTGCCGGCGCCAGCGATGATGAGGAGGGGCCCCTGCCCATGGGAGACGGCTTCCCACTGGGCGGGATTCAGGTCCTCGCGGGGGGCAAAGTCGGGGTTCACGGGGTCGAGTGTAAGGCCAAACACACTCCTTGCTAGCGGCGCTCGGTTCCGATCGGCGGGCCGAGCGGATGGACTGGATTAGAGCACTCTTGCTCGATCCGCACGCGGAGCTGTGCAAGGGGACATCCCTGATGGCAAGGTTCGTCCAGTAGCTCCTAGCACCGCCACACCTTGCGCGGTGGTCACGCAGATGCGCTCGAGGCGCCCAGACAAAGCGAGGTTTGTCACGGCTTGCGTTGTCGGCATCAACTCGGTATTCAGAATTTGGAGCCAACCCGAGGTGGACATGAAGCAAAGTGGCCGCTGATTGTGGTTGAGGGGCCCAGACCTTGGCGGATCCCCCACTTTGAGTAGAAGCGGTTGCATTGTAGAATTTGGCGGGCCTCTGCCAGGGGCGGGCGCAGGTTGGCAAACTCAGGTCGGAGTTTCAACGAGGCCTCAAGACGAGCCAGTGGTACGCCCGGCAGGATTTGAACCTGCGACCTTTGGCTCCGGAGGCCAACGCTCTGTCCCCTGAGCTACGGGCGCGGGCGGAGGGAGTGGGGTTCGAACCCACGGCTGGAGTTTCCCCCAGCAACGGCTTAGCAAGCCGTCCTCTTCGACCGCTCGAGCATCCCTCCGGCTCAACGATTCTAAGCCCATGCACGTGGCCCTGCAAACTTCCTCCCTCTTCTCCCCCATCTCCCGTGCCCGAAGCCGCGATACAATATGTTTTGGAGGCTCCAGTGAGGAAGCGTACCGCAAAGCCCAAGGTCAGCCGGCGCGATCAGATCCTGGAGAAGCTGAGGGGAATGATGCCCCAGCTCCGCGGGCGCTATGGTGTCCGCTCGCTGGCCCTGTTCGGGTCGTTCGCCCGCGGCGAGGAGCGCGGAAGCAGCGACCTCGATCTGCTGGTGGAGTTTGACGACCGGCCGCTGACCCTTCTCGAGTTCGTCGCCCTTGAGCAGGAACTGTCGGACCTTTTGGGGGTGCGGGTGGACCTCGTGGAAAAGACAGCCCTCCGACCGCGCATCGGCCAGCGGATTCTCTCCGAAGCCGTCCCGGTATGACCCGGGACCGCGAGTATCTCGATTACATCTGGGACATGCTTGACGCAGCCGCGAAGGCACAAAGGTTCGTCCAAGGCCTGGGCCTCGAGGAGTTTCTGGCGGACGACAAGACGAACTTTGCTGTAGTGCGAGCTCTCACGATTATTGGCGAAGCGGCCAAGAAAGTCCCTGGATCTGTGCGGAAGAAGTACCCCGAGGTTCCCTGGCGCCAGATTGCAGGCATGCGGGACAAGGTGACCCATGACTACTTCGGGGTGGACCTCCGTCGGGTTTATGAGACGGTGGTTCGGGATCTGCCCGCCATGGAACAGGCCCTGCGCCGCATCCTAGCCGAGCTCAATCCCCACGCCTGAGGCTGTCCCTATTGTCCCTTGACGGTTCGGATCTACTGTGCGAACTTGTTCGGTGGCTGACAAAGCACGTCCCCAATGCTCCATTCCTTGCCTGTCCGCCTCCTCTGCTTCCCTCGGCTACTTTCCACCGTGCAGTCGTTCAGTTCGCCATAGTCGCCCCTGCAACCTCGACGCCTCAACAGGCTGGGTATTGTGGGGCGGCGTTCAAGGCTCAGCGCGTGCTTTCCCCCATGGCCGTTCGCTAAGATTGAGGCTATGAACCACCCCCTAGCCTCCTACCGCGGCTTTCTTTTGGACATCGACGGGGTGCTGGTGCGGGGAAAGGCGGTGCTCCCCGGCGCTCCCGAGGCGTTGGCTGAGCTCAAAACCCGGGGCCACGTCCTCTTCCTCACCAACAACTCCACCAAGTCCCGTCAGGGCGTGGCCCACCACCTGCGGTCCTTGGGCTTTGACGTCCGCCCCGAGGAAGCCGTGCCCAGCTGCTACGTGGCCGCCCAGTACCTGCGCCAGCGTTACGGTCTGGTGCGGTTCTGGACCCTGGGCGAGGCCGGGATCCTGGAGGAAATGACCTTGGCCGGGCACGTCCCTGTCGGCCCCGAAGAGGCCCAGTGGATCGTCGTGGGCATGGACCGAGAGCTCACTTACGCCAAACTCGCCCAGGCCCTGCGGGCGCTGCTCCGGGGAGCCCGGTTTTTGGCCACCAACCGCGACGCCACCTTCCCTACCCCGGAGGGCCTCGTGCCGGGCGCAGGGGCCATCGTGGGAGCCCTTGTGGGCATGGGCTTTGAGCCCGAGGAGGTGGTGGGCAAACCTTCCCTGCGCTCGTTCGAGGTGGCCCTGAGCACCCTGGGCTTGCCGCCCCACGAGGTGCTCATGATCGGCGACCGCCTGGAAACCGACGTCCTCGGGGCCCAAAAGGCTGGGTTGGACACCGCCCTCGTCCTCACTGGCATTTCCCGCGAACAGGACATCGCCCAAGAGGGCATTGTGCCCACGTGGGTTGCCGACTCGTTGGCGGACCTGATCCGGGGCAAGGCCCGCCCGGGGAAGGCCGCGCTGTGAAAAAAGTCCTGCTCGATTGCGACCCCGGCCACGACGACGCCCTGGCCATCGGCCTGGCCTGTGCCTCCGAACAAGTCGAGCTTTTGGG
>CAKZKH010000031.1 GCA_937122485.1 uncultured bacterium
AACCGGGAGTGGATGTCCACCACCACCTGGGCTGCACCCTGGAGGTCGGCCTCCAAGATGGGCAGGCGCTCCTTGTCCGGCAGGGTGCGGAGGGCCGCCTGAACCACGATCGTCTCGTTCATGATGCTGGCTGTCTCCGCCAAGGTCATGGGGTAGTTGCGCAAAAGGGGCGGGACGTCGCGCAGGCAGTGGTTGTGGTAAGCGTGCCCCAACTCGTGGGCGATGGTCGAAACAGAGTCGAAGCTCTCCTCGAAGTTGGCCAGGATGCGGCTTTTTCCCTTGCCGATGTGCATGCAGTAAGCCCCGCCACGCTTGCCCTTGCGGGGCTCGGCGTCGATCCACAACTCCCGGAAGGCCTGCTCGGCCACCCCGGCGTCGGTTCTGGAGAAGGTGGAAAGCTGGGCCACCACGAAGGAAGAACCTTCGCTCCACGTCCACTTTTTCTCGCTTTTCCCCACCGGGGCCAACAGATCCCACCAATCGAGGCGGTCCTTGCCCAAGTAGCGGGCTTTGGCCAGGAAGTACCGGCGCCAGGCCGGGAAGCTCTCCACCACCACGGCCTGCATGGCCTCCAGGGTCTTGCGGGTGATGCGGTTGTAGAACAGGGCCGGTTCGAGGTCGTCCTTCCACCCCCGCTTGCGGTTGAGGGTGGACGCCTCGCCTTTGACGCCGTTGAGGGCCGCGGCCAAGGGCACCTCATGGGCCTTCCAGGCCTCCAGTTCCTTCTCGTAAGCTTCTTTGCGCACGGCGGGGTCCGGGCTGTGGGCCAGGTTGCGCACGGCGGTGATGGGCAGTTCCTTGCCCTGGACAGTGGCGGTGATGAGGCTGGACACGTTGCCGTGGAGTTTGGTCCAGGCGCTGCCGCCGGAGAGACGGAGTTCCGCAGCCAAAACCTCCTCCGCCTCGCTCATCATGTGTTCGGCCTGGACCCGGGCTTCCTCGAGAAGCAGTCGGTACGGCCCTGCTCCGATTTGATCGGGATCCAGCCGGGCGTACCAGGCGGTGAGGCGGGGCCGCAACCGCTCAAAGGCCAGGAACATCTTTTGCAGTTCAGAGAGCTTGGCTTGGGCCTGGCTGTTGGTGGCGTCGGTGTCCACCTGGGCCGACACGAACGCCCGAACCGGGGTGAACGCCTCCAGGATGTCGTTGATGGCCGTGGTGACCTCTTTGAACGCGGGGGCATCGGAATCCCTGGGCGGACGTGGGCCCACCCCGTGGCGGTCGAGCAGAGCCGGCAAGGCGGCGAGCCTGGCTTGCAGGCCGTTCCAGGCTTCCTGGAACTCCGGGGAGTCCAGGCTCGGGAAAAGGGCACTCAGATCCCATCGGGGCAGCGTCTTTTCGAGCATAGCCCTGGAGTATAGCCGTGGCCCCCGGCAGGGGCGAAGGCGCGGTCTGCCCTAGCGACCCTGAGCTAGCGGAGCCGGACCCCCAAGTAATAGGGCCAAATGACAATGGCCAAAATGGCCTGCCACCACAAGAGCTTGGCAAAGGCCAGCGTGAACAGCCAGCCTGCGAACCAGAACGCCCCCGCGATCCCTGACTCCACCCGAACTCGGCTCATCGTGACCTCCTTGGCCGTCATCCTAGCGATCTCCAACCTCCTTGGCCAGCTGTGATCGTGGGCAAACGGCCAAGCCCGGTTGGACGGAACGTCACCAAAGGGCTATGCTCCAGGCGAACGACCATGCGCGGGAAGTCTACGGTGGGTGTGGTCCTGTTCCTCCTGGTCGTGGGCCTGTCTTGCCCGGCCCTGGACCTCACGGGTTCTTGGTCCTCGGCCCTGACGTTCGCCGCCGGTTCGGTGAGCCCCAGCTCCTCGTTGACCCTCCGCTTGGCCACGGCAAGCTGGGTGTTGTCCACCACGCTCAACCTCACGGACCGGCTCACGGGTTGGCACACGTTGGCCGTGAAGGGTTCGCTTGGTGGTGTGGGCATCGAAGCCGGCGCCACCTTCACGGCCTTAGGGGATGGCGCTTGGGTGCGGGGGCCGAGCGGGAGTTGGACGGCCCGAGAGCTGAAACTAGAAGGGGCGTTCCTCGCCCTGGAGTTCACCCTAGGCAACTTCTCCTTTCGTCTCTCGGTGGGGAGCGAACCCGGTCGCTAGGTTCGGCCTTCCTGCCCTTACTCTTTCTGTATAGGTTCGCACAGCTCCACGATGAACTTCCGCTCAGGGTGGGTCTGGGGGTCGTTCAGGTAGACCTCGTA
>CAKZKH010000032.1 GCA_937122485.1 uncultured bacterium
TAAAGGTTTGACCCCAATTTAAAGGTAAAGGTTTGACCCCAATTTTGTTTGACCCCCATTTTTGACCCCCATTTGACTTGGGCAACCCCAGGAGAACGAAGCTTCACGCCACTTGAGTGCCTGAGCCAGGTCCTCCTCGGTGAGACCGACGACGGCCAGGGTCAAGGTGGGCCGCAGATCCGTGTACCGTTCAGGCACTCCTCGGTTAACATCGGGCCATGCCTGGGAGGCTGGAGGTCATTACAGGGTGCATGTTCTCTGGCAAGACAGAGGAGCTCCTGCGCCGGGTGGAGCGGGCCCGCATCGCCAAGAAACAGGTGGTGATTTTCAAGCCCGAGCTGGACGTGCGGTACGACCCGCAGGCTGTGGTCACCCATTATGGCCGGTCGCTCCCCTGCTTCCGCGTGCCTACGGAGATCGACTTCCCTGGGCTTACCGCCATGTTCAAGCCCCAGGTGAAGGAAGCGGACGTGGTGGCCTTCGACGAGGCCCACTTTTTTGGTCCGGAGTTTCCCGAAGTCTGCGAGGCGCTGGTAGCCCAGGGCAAACGGGCCCTCGTGGCGGGCTTGGATCTCAACTTTCGGGCCGAGCCCTTTGGCCCCATGCCCCAGCTTCTGGCCCTCGCCGATGAGATCGCCAAGCTCACGGCGGTGTGCGCAGTGTGCGGGGCCCCGGCCACGCGGTCCCAGCGGCTGGTGAACGGCCAACCCGCCACCTCCGGCCCGGAGGTCCTTATCGGCGGCTTGGAAAGCTACGAGCCCCGCTGCCGCGAGCACTACGTCCCTCCCCCGAGGTGAACCCCGCCCTTGTGTTTGTCCGGGCGTTCGCGGGCTACCCTACCCCGCAGGGTTGGCTTCCCGTGGTGGAGGACTTTTCCCTGGAGGTGGGCGAAGGCCAGTGGGTAGGGGTGGTGGGCCCGTCGGGGTGCGGGAAGACCACGATCCTGCGCCTGGCCGCCGGCCTTCTCCGCCCCGCGCGCGGGGAAGTTCGGGTTGAAGGACAGGATCCCCGGGGGCGGGTAGCGTACGTGCCCCAGGGCGACACCCTGCTCCCTTGGCGCACGGCCCTGGGCAACCTCACGGCGCCTCTGCAAGTCGAGGGAATTCCCCGCCTCCAGGCCGAGCGGAGGGCCTGGGAGCTTCTCGACCGCCTGGGGCTGGCCTCGTTTGCGCGGTTTTATCCCCACGAGCTTTCCGGGGGCATGCGCCAGCGCATTGCCCTCTCCCGGGTGTTTTTGGTCGATCGAGGCATGCTGCTTTTGGACGAGCCGCTGGGGGCCCTGGACGCCTTGACCCGGGCCGAGCTCCAGGACTGGTTGATGCACATCGGACCAGGGATGCACAAGACCGCGGTTTTGGTGACCCACGACGTGGAGGAAGCCGTGCTCCTTTCGGACGCGGTGGTCGTGTTGACCGCCCGGCCCGCCCGGGCGTGGACGACTGTTCCTGTGGCGCTTTCCCGGCCCCGGGACCGCCTGAACTCCCAGGTGATGGAGCGGCGGGGCCGCGTGCTGGCCGCCCTTGGGGAGGCCCGCCGTGCGTAACGCCCTCCTCTCCGTCCTTGTGGTGTTGGCCGCGCTGGGAATTTGGGAAGCCAGCGTGCAGGTGGGGCAGCTGCCGCGGTACATCCTCCCCGCCCCCAGCCGCGTGCTGCAGACCTTTGCCCAAGATTTTCGCTTGCTGGTTTTCCACGCCGCGACCACAGCGATCGAGGTAGGCCTGGGGCTTGGGTTTGGCCTGGCGGTGGGGGTCTCGTTGGCGTTGCTGGCGTTTTACGTGCGGCCCCTGGGTCGGGCTTTGGCCCCATTTTTTGTGAGCTCCCAGGTGGTCCCCGTGTTTGCTGTGGCCCCGCTTCTTGTGCTGTGGTTTGGGTTTGGGATTTGGCCCAAAACCGCGGTGGCGGCCATGATCGTCTTTTTTCCCGTGGCCGTGAATTTCTTGGACGGTTTGCGGTCCGCTGGGCCGGAGCTTTTGGAGTTCTTTCAGGCGTTGGGCGCGCGGGAACGTAAGCTTTTTTGGATCGTGCGGGCCCCGGCCGCGCTGCCGTTCTTGCTCTCTGGGCTGAGGGTGGGGAGTGTATTGGCCCTTGTGGGGGCCACGGTGGGCGAATGGGTTGGTTCGGATCGGGGCCTGGGCTACCTCATGCTCCAAGCCAACGCCCGCCTCCGGCTGGACCGGGTGTTTGCCGCCATTTTCTTGCTCACACTGCTTGGGCTGGGGATGTTCTACGGCGTGGCTATCCTGGAGCGAATCCTTCTTCCTCACCGCCGGTACAATCGGAAGGTATGAAGGTTCTGGGAGTTGTTTTGGCGGTGGTGGGCCTCGTGGGCTGGTCCCAGCCCCTGCGCGTGGTGCTGGACTTTTATCCCAACCCCAATCACGTGCCCCTGTACGTGGCCCAAGAGCTGGGTTTCTTCGGGGTTGAGGTGGAGCTCGTGGTGCCCTCCGATCCCAGTGCCCCGGCCAAGTTGGTGGCTTCCGGGGCCGCCCAACTGGGGCTCACTCCGCAGATCAACTACTTTCTTGCCCGGGACATGGGCCTTCCCCTCCTGGCCATCGGGGCCCTCATCGATGGGGCCCTGGGCGGCCTGCTGAGCCTGGAGGAGCGGGGCGTACGGACCCTTGCCGACCTCCGGGGGAAAAGCATCGGCTACTCCTTGGAGCCGTTGGAGCCGGTGCTGTGGGCCACGATGCTCGGAGCAGCGGGCCTCGGGCCCGGGGACTACCGGCTTGTGTACATAGGGATGAGCACCCTGCCTGCTTTGCTCAGTGGGCAAGTGGCGGCCATCGGCGCCTTCCGCAACTACGAACCGTTGGCCGTGGAGCAGGAGGGCTTCCACCCTGTGTTCTTCCCCCAGGAGGACTACGGGGTTCCCAACACCTACGAGCTTTTGGTGGTGACCCACCCCAAGCTTTTGGCCCTCCGGGCCCAAGAACTTCGCCTGTTCCTGCAAGGTTTGGCCCGAGGGATCGCTTGGACCTTGGAAAACCCCGAGGAGGCGTTCCTCCTCTTTGTGCGCGTGTTCCCCGAGTACGACGACGAGCTCAACCGCCGCAGTTTGGCGGTGACGCTGCCCTTGTACGCCCGGGGAGCGCGGCACGATGACCGTCTGCGCTGGGTAGCGATGCAAACGTTCCTGGCGGGTACAGGGATGATCTCCCGCACCTGGGGGGAGGAGGATTTGTACACCCTGGACCTCCTCCCTCAGTCCCGATAGGCTCGGAACGATCTTACCCTTGCACGTGGAGGTACCATGATGAGATTCCTGAGTGTGGCGTTGCTGTTTGTCGGTCTCGTGGCGTGGGCCCTTCCCCCTTATGACCCACCAAACATCGTGGCCACGGTCACCCGTGTGGTGGACGGCGTAAGCTTTGACGCCCGGATCGATCGGGTCACGGGTCCGGCTCCCGTTGAGGTTGTGCCAGGGGCCACCCTGCGCGTGCGGCTGCTGGGATTGGAAGCCACAGATGGACCCACAGCCCTCGAGCTTGTGAGGCTCCTCGTGGCCGAAAGAAGCGTGTACCTTGAGCTCGATCGGCAAACCTTCGATCGAGAAAACAACCTGCTTGCTTACGTCTATCTGGACGCCAAGGGCGAGCTGATGGTGAACCTCATCTTGGTGGCCACCCAGGCTTTCCGGGCCCGCGATGTGACCGCCCTAAGGTATGCCACGCAAATCGCCTACGCCGACGCCATTCCCCCTGCGGCAACTTTCCCCACCTGCGAACCAGCCGTTCCTTGGAACCAAGCCAGAGGGCGGGTGGGCGAGCGGCTGTGCGTGGAAGGTCCGGTGGTCAGCGTGGGCACAAGCGCCGGCGGGGACGTGTTCTTGAACCTGGGCCTGGCCTATCCCGATCCGGGGCGGTTCACCCTGTTCATCCCTGCCCGGGCGGTTGGAAGGTTTGAGGCCGCGTTTGGAAGCAAGTTCTGGACCGGGCTTCGCGGGCGCACGGTCCGGGCCATGGGCGAGGTCAAGCTCTACCAGGGAGTCCCGGAGATCGTGTTGGAAGATCCGGCCAATCTG
>CAKZKH010000033.1 GCA_937122485.1 uncultured bacterium
GTTTGGGCTGCCCCAGCTGGCTGGGTTGTTTGGGTTGAAGGGAGGAAAAGCAGAGGCTTTGCCCGTGTTCATTCTTCTCTGCGAAGGCACGCGCTTGCTGTACATGCCCCTGGCCCACATGTGTTCGCGGGCTTTGGAGCGACGGGCTGACCGAACCGCTTTGCGGGTTCTGGAGCGGCCGGAGGCTGCAGCAAAAGCCCTTGTGAAATTGTATGACCGAAACGAGGTCTACGCCGCACCAGGACGGACGTGGCAGTTTTTCTTCGGCAGCCACCCCACCGGAGTTGAGCGGGTCCAGAACGTCCTGCGCTGGGTTCAAAAAGGGGCCAACACTTCCGGTCAAGCAGCCTAGGGAGTGCACCTCTTTTGCCTAGTATCCTTGGGGGCATGGGTGACAAAAGCTGGCTCGTTTGGGGGTTGGTGGCGCTTGCCCTTTTGGGCCTTTGGCTCTTGCAGCCGCGTTCCTCCCGCCCGGGCGAGGGCTTGTTTCCCATCGTGGGCAGGTCGGCCCCAGCCTTTACCCTTTCCGGCCTCAACGGGGGCTTTGACACCCAACAAGCCCGAGGACGGCCGATGATCCTCGCCTTCTGGACCACCTGGTGTGGTGTGTGCAAGCACGACCTTGTGCTTTTGGAGGAGTTTCACCGCCGCTACGGGGACCGCGTAGTGGTGGCCAGCGTGTGCCCGGAACGCCTCCCCGAAGTCCCCAAGATCGTGGCCGAGCTGGGGCTCACCATTCCCGTGGCCTTCGACCCCGGGGCCAAGGTAACCCGCCAGTACCAGCTCTCCGAGAGTTTGCGCTACCCGTTCACGGTGTTCGTCCAGGCCAACGGCGTTGTGGGCGGCGTCTGGGCCGTCAAAATCGAGGACCTAACCCAGCTCTTTCAGCTCCTGAACCAGTCTGGCATTGCGCTGACCCCCTAGCGCTCCTCCCCCAACGCCAGGGGGTGGTCGGAGTGGATGACTTCCGTGTAAATGGTGTAGTTGGGTGCCCCTCCAATTTCCACAGGCCGGAGATCTGTGGTGATCTCAAAGATCTGTTCTCCGCCGGGCGGGATGTCCCCCAGGGTTTTGGACCGCTCGCGGACCACGTTCCAGTCCTTGTCGTAGAACCGCACGGCCACCCGGCCTATGTTGATCTTGCGGTCCCCGATGTTCCGTACGCGCCCCACCACCCGCTGGCCGTAGTAGGTCTCTTCTTGGGAGCGCTCGACCACATCCAGGGGATAACTGACTCCCACTTCGATGACCGAACGCACCGTGGTGGAAAGACCCTGATCATCGCGAACGGTGAGCTTGGGGTAGTAGGTGCCCTCTCGGTCGTAGCGGTGAAGAATTACGGGCTGGGCGTTCTCCACAATCCGGCCGTCCCCGAAATCCCACATCCTGAAGGTGATTGTTCCGTCGGGGTCCATCGACCGGCACTCGAAGCGGACGAACAGGGGCACTTCTCCGCCTTCGGGGCTGTACACGAAGCCCGCGGTGGGGGCCCGGCCCGTGGGCTGGGAGCCGCAGCCCGCCAAGACAGTACCCACAGCGACCACCAGACACGCCGCCCACATCCCTTTCATATGCGACCTCCTTAGGGTCCATTATGGAGCCGGATCGACAGGGAGACAAAACCCACCGCCGAACTCGTGCTACGCTTGGGGCATGGCCCAGCGGGTCGTGGTAGGTCTGTCCGGTGGTGTGGACTCCGCCGTGGCCGCGTACCTCCTCCGAGAACAGGGCTACGAGGTCCATGCCATCACCCTTTGGCTGTGGAAGCCCACGGCAACGATGGAAAACCGCTGCTGCTCGGTGGATACCGCAGCCCTGGCGGCCCGGGAACTGGGCCTCCCCCACGAGGTGGTCCTTGCCCAGGAGGATTTTGACCGGCTTGTGGTCCAGCCGGCCTTGGAGGCTTACGAGCGGGGCCTTACCCCCAATCCCTGCACGTGGTGCAACCGAGAGGTGCGGTTTGCCCTGCTCCTCAAGGAGGCCCGCCGCCGGGGGATCCCGTTCGTGGGGACGGGCCACCATGCCCGCATCCGTCGGAACGGAACACCGCGCCTCCTCCGCGGCCGGGACCCCACCAAGGACCAGTCGTACTTTCTTTACAGCCTGAGCCCGGCAGAGCTCGGTGCAGCCCTGTTCCCGGTGGGCGAGCTGACCAAGGCCGAGGTGCGCGATGTGGCCCGCAGCTTGGGCTTAACGGCGGCCCGGCTCCCGGAGAGCCAGGACTTGTGCTTTGCCCCGCAGGGGATCGCCGCATGCCTCCCCCAGCTTCGACCGGGCCCGATCCTCGACCTCCAAGGGCGCTCTTTGGGCGTGCACAAGGGCCTCCCCCATTACACGGTGGGCCAGCGGCGGGGCTTGGGGATCTCATCCCCTGAACCCCTGTACGTGGTGGCTTTGGATCCAGAGCGCAATGCGGTCATCGTGGGACCGGAGTCCGCCCTTTACGCCCCGGGCCTGTGGGCTACCGATCTCCTTTGGATTGAGGGCTCTCCCCCCCACAGGGAGTTCACTGCCGAAGTGCAAATCCGTTACCGGAGTTCCCCGGTGCAAGCCCAGGTGGAGCTGGTGGGTGTGCAGGCTCGGGTCCAGTTTGTCCTCCCCCAACGGGCGGTGACCCCAGGCCAGGCCGTCGTGTTCTACCGAGGAGAAGAGGTCCTCGGTGGGGGAACGATCGTGCGTCCCCTCAGTTTGTGAACCCTTGTTCGGCTAGGCCAGCTTGGGCGGCAGCGCAATCTTGCCGAAATTCTTTTCGTACTTGTCGATGTTCTCCCCGATTGCCTCGTACAGGCGTTTCATGTGACGAGGGGACAGGATCACCCTTGACACGAGCACCGCTTGGCCCCGCTCCGGCGTCTGAGCTTGCGGATCCACAAGGAGAAAGTCCAGGAAAAACTCGTCGGGGTGATGGGAGATGACCGCCAGGTTTGAATAGGCGCCTTTTCTCGTTTCGATCTCGGCTCCAACCTGCATCTCTCGTTCAGCCATGTCTGCCTCCCCACTCATCCTAGCCCTTACCGGTACCTCAGGCAACGGGGATGGTACCGCAGGAGACTCTCCCCTATAATCCCCGGCTCTCATGCGGGACATCCTGAGCGAGCTTTGGCGATACCGGTGGCGACTGATCGTGGGTCTGGCTGCCCTGTTCCTGGTTGATGGTCTCCAGCTCGTTGTTCCCCTTATCGTGCGGGGCGCCATCAACGACCT
>CAKZKH010000034.1 GCA_937122485.1 uncultured bacterium
GCCACCTCCCACAACTTGATCGTCGGATCGCTCGAGCCCGAGGCGAGAAACCGTCCATCAGGGCTGAACGCCACCGACAGCACTTCGTCCGTGGGACCCGCCATCGTTCGTGGTTGCCCGCCCTCGCTTCCTGCCATGTCCCAAACGGCCACCGCTCCAGAGACGGACCCAGCCGCAAGGAGCTTCCCATCCCGACTGTACGCCACGGATATCAGCAAGCCGATCGGGGATCCGAGCAGACGCACCGCGCCAGTCCCCACGTCCCACAGTCGGACGGCCTTGTCCACCGGGGCCACCGAGGCGAGCGTGTCTCCCTCTGGGCTGAACGCGACCGACAAGACTCGGTCGGTGCTCCCCACGAACGGGAACACCTCCATCCCCGTAGGCGCGTCCACAGCCGGATGATCTTGTCGAAACACCCGCCGGCCGAGGCGACGAGCCTGCCGTCCGGGCTGAACGCCACGGACCAGATCGTGCCGGTGTGCCCCTTGAGGGGCGGGAACCTCATCGCCCAGAGAGGGCTTTCCGGGGGCTGACCGAACGCGGCCAGCGCCAAACCTATTGCGAGTAGGGGGATCAAACGCCTATGCCGCGCTCTTCTTTTCTCCATCAAGGCTACCTCCCTTTGAGTGTGTCCACCTTCTGACTTCTCAGCCTCCGATGGGTTCACTTCGCCATGGCCTTTTCCGAGTGTCTCTCTGCACCACCTCACTGGAGACCCAGCGGGCGCGGCGACACAAGCCAAACCCTGCTGCAAGGACCTTCGGCAGGCGAGGCACGAGCGGAGTCGGCATAGACAGGGCGCTATCCCATCCTTCCCGCATGCTATGCACTGGCCTTCACTTCGGGCCAGCCATGAACATGGCCACCACCCCCAAGTGATCGGACACGGTGAACGCACCCCAGTCGTAAGGTTGGGCTCGCTGCGCTTCGGGCTCGCGGTTTGCGGACTTTGGAACCAAGACGAAAGGCTCTGTACCCGCATTGAAGAAGATATAGTCCAGGCGCTGGAATGGACCGGGTTCCGTGGCCAGGGCGTTCCTTGGACCCCACGGTGTACCCGTTGCGTCTTGGTCGTTACCCACCCACGTAGCGGCCTGTCTATTTTCTCCCTTGCCCAGCTTGAGCCACACGTCCTCGAGGCCCTTTCCCGCTGCGGCAAGGTTCTGCAGCCGATCCCTCCATTCGGGCGACCCTCCTATGATGTTCAGATCCCCACACAAGATAATCGGCCGGCCATCGGGCTTTTTGGTGGCTGGATCCCGAACGCAGTTCTCTATGAACCGCACAAGCTCCCCGAGTTGCGCGGCCCTATGCGCTGCATTGCCGACATCGGCCGCTAGATGGGTGTTGAACACATGGATGTAGCATTCCGCGTTAGCGGGATCGAGTTGCACCCGCGCGTACAATGCCCCTTTGTTCGACATCTCCTCCACCGCGCCGGCCTGATCTCCGAACGTGAACCCGCTCACTGCTACCACCGGATGCTTGGAGAGGATCATGAGCCCCCCGTCAACCGTATACCTAAGGGCAGCCGTTGAATCAGGTCCTGCCACTACCCAGCGCTCTTCCTTCTTGAGCACGCTGAGCTGCTGAACATCCGTCCCCGGGGGCTCGCACCTCATGATCGTCACCCGACGAGCGTCGGCTCCCTGACCCACGCTCTCACCGCGCTCCCTATCCAGCGTGAACCAACCCTGGATGGCCAGGTTTAGCGCGGGATCACCCAGCCATGCCCTGGCGATGGAGTTCTTGAAGGAATGGTTCTCTCCGGCGTGACTGAACACCTCTTGCAGGCAGATGATGTCGAAGCCCGTCCATGGCTGACCAACTCCCAGCAGCCGGGCGAACTCCGCAGCGCGCGCGTCCCCGGAAGGCGTTCCCTCAAACACAACGCGCTTCCAGCCAACTCCCGGCGGAGTTCGGATCCAGACCTCCGGAATCAGTTGGCAGTTCTGCGTGAGCACACGCAGCTCAACCTCGCGACAAGGCGGCCTTTCAGTAAGAAGACACACGGGGCCGGTGTCGTACCACGTCAGGCCGAACAGGGAAAGCATCGAGAACTGGGTGACCGTGGCCTCGGCGTAACCAGAAACAGAGAACTTGAACCCGGCGATATCGGCCGCGGTTGCGATCGTCTCCGCTTTGGGCACGAGGGTCAGCGTGAACTCCTTGTTGGGAAGGGGGATCTTGCCGCACTCGGTGAG
>CAKZKH010000035.1 GCA_937122485.1 uncultured bacterium
CTCCGTCAGCCTGACCAAGAACCTGTTGACCCTGAACACCGAGGTGGCGGGGTTCAAGGTGGGGGGAACGGCGGAGTTTTATGGAACAAGTTACGTTTGGCAGACGTTTTCGGTCAAGGGGACATTTGGCCCAGTTGAGCTCTATTCCGAGCTTTTGTTTGGCCCTCTGGCCCCGGCGTTTCTGTACACCTGGGGCTACGGGAAGCTCATCTTGGCAGGCCTTGATGTCCTTGCGTACACGGCCTACGTGAGCCCGGCGGTGCCGCCGGGGCCATCCGGAGGCGCGGTTTTGGTCGCTGCCCTGCGGGAGCCTCTCCCCATCCGCCTGGAGGCGGGGTTTGGCGCTCGGCTGGCTGCGTTTACCATCTTCACTGGCCTGTACAGCAAAACGTTCGACGTCGACCCGTTCCCGGGCGGCCTTCAGTTCACGTACTTGAGTATCTCGGCCTCCAAGATCCCCTTTTGCTGTGGCATAAATGTGGACATGGGCCTCCGGTTCACCAAGACGGAGGGCTTCGAGAGCTTGACCCTGACACTTGCGGCCATTCCCTTGTGCTGTGGGGTCAGCTTGGATGCCAAGGTCAGCTACACCCCCACCCTCAAGAGCGTGGAGGTCACGCCGAAGTGGGCAGGAATTGAAGGCTGTCTGGGCGTGTACGGGGACGCGGTCTACGTGGGCAACGTTTGGCAGGGGATCGAGATCTACGGACTCAAGGTCCGCTGCGAGATCGCGGACTGCAACTACCTGGAGGTCCTGCACGCCTTCAACGTGACCATGCTCGAGCAGCTGCTGGAGGAGGACATCTTCCAGGCCACCGAGTTTGAGTACTGGAAGCTGGGGTTCTGCGGTCCGGGCTGCTGCGGGGGGAAGTACAACCTGACGATCACGTCGTACTTCCAGCCCATGGGGAGCCTATTTGGGCTGAGGCGGCTCAAGGCCGAGGCGGCCATACCCTTGTTCACCAACTTCACGTTGGACCTCCTGATGGAGGTGGTGGTGGGGAGCACGCCCACCCTGGCCTTGGGCTG
>CAKZKH010000036.1 GCA_937122485.1 uncultured bacterium
CACCGTCTGTCCTACTGTCCTCGGCGGCGGGGGGTGTTCGCATGCCCCTAGGGAAACGTTGTACAGGGGGAGTCGCGGCCAGGGGGCTGAGCGCCTGCGTTCGGGTGCAAGGGCTCGCCCTTCGTCCAGCCAAGAAAACCCCGTCTCTTTTCGAGACCCAGCAGACCAGCCCTGGGCGTGAGGTCTTGGGGGCCTCCCCTTGGTCTATTGACATACCATTACGTGGAAACGTTTCACTCCCTCAAACCCTCGGCGCCGACGAGAAAACCCTTCGCCGCGGGTATGATCGCCCGCGCACGGCGCTTCCTTGGCCCTGGTGGGCCAATGGGGCGCCTTGTCCAAAGAACCCTTACAGACCTCGGAAGCCTCTGTCGAAAAGACTTCTTTGCCTGGGACCAGGCCCCCAGGGAAGAACTTTGCTTTGTTAGCGCGCGGATAGATCCGCTAGCGTTCGGGTGCTCAAGTTACCAAGGAACTCCCTGCGGACGCGCGCCACAAGCCCATCGAGGATGCAGCCACGGTTCCTGCAAACCGGGTGCTCAAACAGACAACGATCACGCGGCGCAGCCCCTTCAAACGTCTTGTTCAGAAGGGGGATCTTCGCCTTGGGTTGGGCAAGGCCATACCCCCCGGTGGGACCGGGCTTGGCCCCAAGAAACCCAGCGCGGGCAAGCACGTGGAGGACCTTGGCCACATGGGCCTCCGACGCCTGAAGCTCCTGCGCGATGGCCGCCGCCGAGACAGGGCTCTCTTCCCCCCGCGATCAACACCATCGCGTGCAGGGCAAGCGCCGTGTCCTCGGATATCTTGATCAGCGCCGCCAAGGTTCTTTCCTCCCACGCGGCGTTAAAAGGCAGACTGGCTCCAGTTTATAACCTTTTCTCGGCCTCGTCCAACGGCTTGCACCTAAGGCCTCCAACCTCGCGATCCCAAGAGGCTTTACGAAGAGAATCGTGCGTCCGACGCCGCCTTACGAAGGCCTAACCAGGCAAGGCATTTCGCCACGCCCCGTCTGCACGCCAGGAGAACGGCTTACCTTCGAACCGTGGCCAAGAACAAGCGCGCCACCTCGGCGTTGATCTCGGCGGGAACGGCGTGCACCCCGGGCCGCAGCCCCCGACCATGGCGGACCAGGTGCTCAACCGACAGGGCTTGCAGGGCAAAGGACACGTCCATGATCTCCACCGGGTGACCGTCCCCCAGGGCCAAGTTCACCAGCTCTCCTTCCCCCAGCAGGTACACCGTGCGGCCGTCGGGGAAGCGGTAGCCGGTGATGCCCTGGCGGGCCGAAAACGCTTGGCCTAAGCGGGCCAAAGCCGCGCGGTCGATTTCGTAGCCGAAGTGGCCAGCGTTGGCCAAAAGCTGCCCATCTTTGGCCCGGCGCAGCTCCCGCTCCCCCACCACCCCGGGCTGCCCTGTGGCCGTGACCACAAAGTCGGCCTCCGCCATTGCCGCCTCCAGGTCCACCACGGTGTAGCCCTCCAGCGCGGCCTCCACCGCCTTGACCGGGTCGATCTCGCTCACCAAGACCTTGGCGCCCAGCCCCCGGGCCCGCAGGGCCAGCCCCTTGCCACACCAGCCGTAACCCACGATGAGCACGGTCTTCCCGGCCACAAGGAGGTTTGTCGAGCGCAGGATGGCGTCCCACACCGACTGGCCGGTGCCATAACGGTTGTCAAAAAGATGCTTCATGGGGGCCTCGTTGACAGCGATCGCTGGTACTGGCAGGCGGCCTTGAGCCTCCAAAGCGCGCAGTCGCTCCACCCCGGTGGAGGTTTCCTCGCAGATGCCGACGAGCTGAGGAGGTACTTGACCCCGCTCGGCCAGTCTCCAGGCCACGTCGCCCCCGTCCTCGACAAACACCGCAGGATCGAAGTCCAAAAGCTGATCGATCCGGGCCAGGCGCTCCTGCTGGGGCTCCCCATGCCGGGCGTGCACGGCAATGCCCGGCACCTCCCCCAGAGCCGCCACAACAACGTCCTGGGTGGAGAGGGGGTTGGAGCCCATGGCGAAGATTTCCGCTCCCCCGGCCCGCAGGGTGAGGATGAGAACCGCGGTCTTGGCCTCCAAGTGCAGGCCCACCCCGATCCTCTGACCGCGGAAGGGCTTTTCTTTTTCGAACCTTTGGCGGATGCGGGTGTGGAGGGGCATGTGGGCCTGGGCCCACTCGATCTTTTCCCAACCGAGCTTGGCGTCTTCAACCATGTTGCCTCCTCAGTTCCCAAGCCAGCCGCGCGGTCTCCTCCAGCTTTTCGGCCCAGAGGAAGGCCTCGCGGAGGGTGGAGCCTACGGCCACGGCCCCGTGGTGGGCGAGGAGGGCGGCCCTCCCCCGGCCCAGGGCTTCCACCACCGCCTGGGCCAGCTCCCACGTGCCCGGCGGCGCCGGTGTGGACACAGGAATTTCCTCCTCAAACAAAGTTTTCCCCTCGGCGTGCACCACCCGCAGCGCCGAACCAAACGAAGCGGCGGTGGCGAAGAGCGAGTGGGTGTGCACCACGGCCCGCACGTCTTCCCGCTGGCGGTAAATGGCGGCGTGCATTCGCCACTCGCTTGAGGACTGCCCCGATCCCCCCAAAACCCTTCCCTCCAGGTCCATCCAGATGACCTGCCCAGGCCGGAAGTGCTCGTAAGGGATCCCACTGGGGGTGATGAGCATCCCCGAATCCAGGCGCAAGGAGACGTTGCCCGAGGAGCCAGTGACCAGGCCCTTTCGGGCCATGGCCCGGGCCACCTCCACCAGCCGCTCACGCCGCAGCCGCAGGGATCGAGGCTTCATACGGAGGCCGCAAAACGCCCTTTTCGGTCACGATGGCGGCGACAAGCTCGTGGGGGGTCACATCGAAGGCAGGGTTCCACGCCCGGGCCCCTTGGGGCGCCAGGGTTTGCCCCTGCACTGTGAGCACCTCTTCTTCGTCGCGTTCCTCGATGGGGATTTGGGACCCCGACGGGGTTTGGGGGTCCAAAGTGGACGAGGGGGCCACCACGTACAGGGGCAGGTGGTGATGGGCGGCCAAAACGGCCAGGGTATAAGTGCCGATTTTGTTGGCGGTGTCGCCGTTGCGGGCGATGCGGTCGGCCCCCACGACCACGGCATCGACCTTTCCATGGGCCATGAGGGCCCCGGCCGCCGCGTCCACAACAATCCTGAAGGGAATACCCTCCCGTTGCAGTTCCCACGCCGTCAGCCGCGCTCCCTGCAACACCGGCCGGGTCTCGCAGACGTACACCATGGCCAGCTTTCCCTGGGCCCACGCGGAGCGGAGCACACCCAGGGCTGTCCCGTGGCCGCCGGTGGCCAAGGCCCCGGTGTTGCAGAGGGTAAGAACCCGTGCGCGCAGGGGAAGAAGCGCGGCGCCCAAGTCCCCCATCCGGCGGTTGGCTTCGATGTCCTCGGCGTGAATGCGGAGGGCGTCTTCGATCAGGGCCTGGCGGACGAGTTGGGGCGGGCGGTCTTGCACGGACTGGAAACGTCTGAGCATTTTGTTCACGGCCCAGGTGAGGTTGACGGCGGTGGGTCGGGTGGCACGGAGGGCTGCTGCGGCGCGTTCCAAATGCTCTCGGGAGCTGTTTTCCTCGGCAGCAAGGGCCAGGGCGTAGGCAGCGGCAATGCCGATGGCCGGGGCTCCCCGGACCTGCAAGGTACGGATGGCCTCAGCCACCTCTTCCCACCGCGACAAGGTCAACCAGCGTTCTTGCTGAGGAAGAAGGCGCTGATCTAGCAACCGCACCCGGCCTGCTTCCCAGTACACGGGGCGCACCATCGCAGTTACTCTCGGCGATAGGGCTGCCCCAGGGCCGCGGGAAACCGGGCCCGCCCGATGGCCAAAGCCACCACCACCAACGTGACCAGGTAAGGGATGGTGCGAATGAATTGGTAGGGCAGGGCTCCGCCGAAGCCAGCCACCGAGGCCAGGTGAATGGCCAGGGCGTCGAAATAGCCAAAAAGGAACCCACCCACAAGGGCAAGGAAGGGATTGAGCTTGCTGAACACCACGTTGGCCAAGGCGATGAAACCGCGGCCAGCAGGAAGGGTAGGGCTTATGGTGTGCAACCAATCCAGGCTCAAGAACGCCCCGGCCAGCCCGCCCAGTGCCCCTCCGTAAACTGTGGCCCAAAGCCGCAGGCGGTTCACATGGATGCCCACCACGTCGGCGGCAACCGGCGCCTCGCCCACGGCCCGCACCCGTAACCCCAACGCCGTCTTGTGCAAAACCAACCAGGTAAAGGCCACCACCACGGGGGTCATGATCACGAACGGGCTGAAATTCACACCCCATAAGGAAATTCCCGGAACCCAGAAGGAATGGTCCAGCATGGGGGACTTGGCGCCCCACAAGGCCCAGGCCCCAAAGCCCACCGCCCCCATGCCCAGAAGGTTGATCCCCACCCCACTGACCACTTGGTTGCCCCGAAGGCAAACGGAGATGAAGCCGTGCACAAGACCCAGCACGGCCCCGGTGGCCAGCCCCGCCAAGACCCCAAGCCAGGGGTCCCGGGTGGCCCAGCTTCCCACCCCGGCGATGAAGGCCGAAAGGGTCATGATCCCCTCAAGGCCGATGTTCACCACCCCGGCGCGCTCCGTGAAGATCTCGCCCACTGCCGCCAGGGTGATGGGCACCATCGCCCGCAACGCCACAGGAAGAACGTCGATGAGGATGTTCATGACTTCCCCTTCGTGGGAACAGAGGTTTTCTTGACCCGCAAGAGGCGGAAGGCCTCGGGAATGGCCATGGAGACCACGATGACCCCTTGGATGATCTGGATCATGTCGATGGGGATCCCGCGCAGTCCCATGCGGGCCGCGCCCGTGGCCAAGGTGCCAAAGAAGAACGCGCCAGCCAAGACCCCCAGGGGATGATTGCGGCCGATCAGGGCCACGGCGATCCCGTCAAATCCCAAGCTCCCCAGAATGGCCAGGTCGCTGGTGATGGCGTAGGGAAAACGGCCCAGGACTTGAATCGCCCCTGCCCAGGCCGCGCAGGCTCCTCCCAAGAGAATGGCCAACAGGATCGAGCGGCGCACAGAAATTCCTGCGGTGGTGGCGGCCTTGGGATTCAGGCCCGCAGCGCGGATCTCGTAGCCCTTGGCGTGATACCACAAAAGCCAGTAGAGGAACAGCGCGGCCAAGAGGCTGACCACCAGGGCCCAGGTGAGCTCCCCTTGGATCAGCGGAAAACGCATCCCCACGGGCACCTGGAACGTGCGCTCCCCCCGCACGGGGTCCGATAGCTTCCGCACCACGAGGTACAGGGCCAGCCAGTGGGCCACCCAGTTGAGCATGATGGTGGAGATGACCTCGCTCACTCCCCGGAGGAGTTTTAACAAAGCTACAGGAAGGGCCCAGAGGACTCCGGCCAAGGCCGAGAGCACCATGGCCACGGGGAGCTTGAAGCCCGCGGGGAGAGCCAACAGGGCGGAGCTGAGGCCCACAATGGCCCCAATGATCATCTGCCCCTGGGCCCCAATGTTGAAAAGCCCGGCCCGCACACCAATGGCAAAAGTGAGCCCCGTAAGGACCAAGGGCAGGGAGCGGCTGACTGAGCTGGCCAGGGCCCGCGTGTTGCCCCACGCCCCCTCGAACAAGGCCCGGTAGCTCGCCCAAGGGTCCCGTCCCCAGACGGCCATGATCAGGGCCCCGATCACGAGCCCCAGCACCAACGCACCCAGGCTTTCCAGAACCACCCTCATCCCCGGGCCTCCTCGAATGTCAGCCCCCCCATCAGAAGCCCCACCCGCTCGCGGTCGAGCTTTTCCACCGGTGAGATCCCTGTGAAGGTCCCGTTGTACATCACCGCCACCCGGTCGGATAACTCGAAAATCTCGTCTAGATCGGCTGAGATAAGAAGGAGGGCCAAACCTTCGTCGCGGAGCTTAAGTAAGGTCTCCCGGATGTAGTGGGTGGCGGCAATGTCCAACCCCCGGGTGGGCTGGTTGGCGATGAGCAACTCGGGGGCCTTGCTCAGTTCCCGCCCCACCACCAGCCGCTGCTGATTTCCCCCCGAAAGCGACCGGGCCTGAGCCCGCGGGCCGCTCGTCTGAACGGAAAACCGCTGGATTAAATCCGCCGTAGACCGGAAAATCTTCCGCCACCTCAGGCCCCCCACGCGGTCCGTAAACGGCCTAAGCTTGCCCAACACAGCGTTTTCCGCAACGCTAAACGGCAAGATCAGGCCCATACCTTGGCGATCTTCGGGGATATGAGCGAGCCCTAACGCGGCGACCTGAGCGGGCCCCAAACCCGCGAGGCTTTTCCCGTTCAGTTCGACCTTCCCTGTCCAGGGGCGGAGGCCCACCATGGCCTCCACCAGCTCCGTCTGCCCGTTTCCCTGGACGCCGGCGACCCCCAAGATCTCGCCTTCGTGCACGCTGAAGGAAACCCCGCGCACGGCCGGCTTGCCTCCGACTCCAGGGACAACCAAGTTTTCCACTCGGAGAACTTCCTTGCCCCCTGAGCGGTTGGTCCGTCCGCGCATCCTGGGCATTTCCCGCCCCACCATGGAACTTGCCAGCTCCTCCAAACTCGTTTCCCTGGTGGGGCGAACCGTTACCAGCTTCCCGTGCCTCAGCACCGTGACCCGGTCGGTCACCTCCAAAACCTCCCGCAGCTTGTGGGTGATGAGGACCACGCTTTTTCCCAGGGAGGCCAGGCTGCGCAGCACAGAAAACAGCTCGTCCACCTCTTGGGGGGTGAGGACGGCGGTGGGCTCGTCCAGGATGAGCAGCTCCACCTCCCGAACGAGGACCTTGAGGATTTCCAGCCTCTGCTGGACGCCGACCGGAAGGTCTTCCACTGGCACGTCCAAGGGAACACGAAGACCGGAGCGGTCCATGATGTTTTCCACCTTTTTCCCGATCCAGCGGGTTCGAACCGGGCCCAAAATCCGGACGCCTTCGGCTCCCAGGGCAATGTTCTCCAGGCCCGTGTACGGGCCCACAAGGGCGAAGTGTTGGTGCACCATGCCGATCCCGGCTTTGAGGGCCTCCCGGGGTGAACCAAACCGCACCTTCTTGCCCTTCCAGAGGATCGTGCCGGAGGTGGGAGAAAGAAGGCCGGAGAGGATCTTGGTTAGGGTGCTTTTCCCTGCTCCGTTTTCGCCGAGGAGCCCGTGGACTTCGCCCGCCTGGACGGCAAAGTCCACCTCGAAAAGGGCCTGCGTCCCATCGGGGTAGACCTTGGTGATCTTTCGGGCCTCGATCAGGTTTTCGGCCATTGAGGGCAGTGTAAAGGAAAAGGGGCCGGCTCCCCAAGGCCGGCCCCTGTTCACAGGTTTATGGGTAGCGGCGACGGACCGCGGCGATTTGGTCTGCTGTGTCGGCCTGGGGGAGCGCGATCTTCCCCGCGCGGAGGAGGGTTTCAAACTCTGCAAGCCCCTGCCAAACGAAGGGTGGGACGGAATCCCGCGCGGCGAAGATCTTGTCCCGCACTTCCGCGGGGGTGCCGGCCAGCGGGTAACCCGCTTTGACCGCCAGGTCTATGAACGTCAAGATGTCCTCTTTGGTGCTGAACCCGGTGCCTTCCTTGTCGATGCCGAGGACCAGGTTGTACCCAGGCGCCTTGCCCAGGGCCCACTTAACGGCCTCGTAGACCGCTACGTCCACGCGCTTGCGAGCTGAGCCAAGGATGAACCCGGGCTTGATGTACTCTTGAGCGGCGTCGGCGCCGTAGCCGAAGGGCGGACCCGAGAGGAGCCCTGCCGCCCGGCCCGCTTCCTCAGCGGCGTCGAACACCCCGAGGTGGGTGGCCCCGGCAATGCCCAGGATGTTGCGGGCCCCGGCCCGCAGAAGGGCCTCGCTGGCCACCTTGCCCCCTGCCGGGTCATCGAACCGGCCCACGTAGGTCACGAGGACCCGGATGCTTGCGTCCTTCCCGGTCAGCTTCTTGTACCAATCGACGGCCCAGTGGGCGCCGAACCGATACCCTGCCTCGTAGCGCCAAACGGGCGGAATTTCCATCCCTGCCACGGCCCCGATGGCCGTGTCCCCATAGGCGATGGCGGTAAGCGCCGCGACCACGCCGGCCAAGGCCCCGCCTTCCTGCTCCTTGAATAAGAGCCCGATCATATTGGGGAGGTCAAAGTTGGGGCCGTCCACGAAACCGAACTTTTGGTTAGGGTAGAGCCGGGCTGCCTCAGGAAGGGCATCGAACAGGAGGAACCCTACCCCGATGATGATCAAGTACTCCTTGCTCTCCGCGAGCATGGACAAGTCCGACAAAAATTCAATTGGGCTGGATGCTGTGGTGTGGACCACCTCCAGGCCAAACTCCTGGGCCGCCAGTTGAGCCCCCAACAAGGCCATGTCGTTGAAGCTCAGGTCCCCTGGACCCGTCTGGTCAAAGTACAAGCAAATCTTTCTCTGAGCCAAGCCCGTCAGGCCCAACGCCAACGCCAAGACCACCGCCGTCAGAATCTTCCACCTCATTTCAACCTCCTCTCGAGCAATCTCCACGTGTTCCTCACGGCCCGTTCCCGATCATCGGTCTGAACCAGACAAAGGGACCTAGGAGTGACCACCTCCTTTCCTGGCCTTTTTGGGAATCAGAAACGCTTTGGGCCTAGAGAAAGACCACCTGCGCTTGGCCATAACAAGTATAGCTTGCCAGCCCCTTGGGCGTCAAACTTTGGGATTCCATCGTGCTTGGGGGTAAGCTCAAGGCGCTGCTTCCATGTCCGCTTGGAGAATGCACGCCGAGAGATGGGCCAAACGTCGACTTCCCCAAAGGTTTCCCATTGCGGCGGTGTTGGACAACATCCGGAGCGCTTACAACGTGGGCTCCATGTTCCGCACCGCTGAGTGCGCATATATTTCCGAGC
>CAKZKH010000037.1 GCA_937122485.1 uncultured bacterium
GTCACCAGGTCGTGGAGAACCTCGTGGGGAGCCCGATCCGCGTCCAGAACCACAACCTGGTTTCCCCGGCGGGCGTGCCAGCGGGACAGCCAGTCCCACATAACCTCCAGAACGTGGGGGCGCACCATGTACCGGGGATCCCCGCGAGCCTCCTGGCGAAGGGAACTCACTTCCACTGGGGCTTGCAACCGCACAAACCGCTCGGGCCACAGCACCTCGTCCTCCCGGCGCTCAAACTCCGCAAGGAAGCGCGCGTCCCCCAAGGCTGCGGAGTAGGCCGCGTGCACCCCCATGTGGGACTCTTCCACCACCCCCAGCCCTTGGGCGAGGGCCTGGCGGATTTGGGCCTCTCGGGCCGGCCAGGCCTGAACCAAAGCGTCGGTAAGAATGTGCCTGTCCCGGAAAAGATCGAGGCCGTGGTCTTCGGCCACTTGTTTGACAAGCTCAGGAAGGACAAGCAACTGGCCCGGGTAGTACAAGCGCAGGACGCTGAGAAGCTCGCTTTTGCCCAGGGCGGGCCATCCTTCCAAGGCGACGTACATGAAAAATGGGCGGAGGAGGACTTGAACCCCCGACTTCTCCCCTGTGAAGGGAGCGCTCTACCAGCTGAGCTATCCGCCCGGCGAACGGATGTTAGCCCGAGCCAGGTTCCCCCGCAAGGAAGACCAGTTCAGCCTTCGTCTCCGGTCTCCAACAGCACAGCCAACGACTCCCCTTCCTTGCGGCGGGTGATCTCCACCAACCCCAGCTCGGTGATGTCGATGAAGTCCGTGGGGACCCGATCCTTCCTCAGCTCCTCTTTGAGGACCTCGATGACCTTCTGCTCGTCTTCCTCCCGGGCCATGTCCACAAAGTCCACGATGATAATCCCCGAGATCTTGCGCAGGCGCAGCACGCGGGGGATCTCCCGGGCCGCCTCCAGGTTGGTGTTGAGGATCGCGGCATCCTGGTTGCGGTGCCGCACATCGGAACCCGTGTTCACGTCGATGGCGGTCAGAGCCTCGGTCTCGTCCACCACCAAGAATCCTCCTGTTTTGAGGGGAATCCTCCGCTGGAGGGCCTCCCGCAATTGGCGCTCGATGTCGTAGCGCACAAAGAGGGGGATCGTGCCCCGGTACAGCTTGACCCGTCCCCGCAGCCGGTGAAGGTGGAGGTAGTTGAGAAAATCCAAGATGTTTTTGTACTCTTCCTCGTGGTCCACCACCAGGGAGTCGATGTCCTCCAGGAATCGATCCCGGAGCAGGGTCCGCACCAAGTCCAGGGGTTCGTGGAGGAGCTTGGGGGCGCTCGCCCCTTCGGCCTTGCCCTCGATCTCCTTCCACAGGGACTGCAAGTAGCGAAAGTCCCTTTCCAAGTCGGCTTCGGGCGCCTTGAGGGCTGCGGTGCGGGCGATCGCCCCTTCGCCCGAGCCCTTCAGTTCGTAAGCCAGCTGGCGTAGCTTGCGGGCCTGCTCCCCTTCCACCCGGCGGGAAATCGCGACCCGCTCCTCCTTAGGCAAGTACACCCAGTACCGTCCCGGGAGGCTGATTTTCGTGGTCCCTTGAGGGTTTTTCTTCCCGACCCCTTCCCGCCGCACCTGGATGACCACCGCCTCCCCGGGGCGGAGCACCTTCTGGATGGGAGCTGGACCCCGCCAGGGTTCGAAACCTTTGGCCTTGAGCACCTCGTCGTTGATCTCGTGCTGGGAAAGGAACAAAGCCTTGGCCTCCCCCACGTTCACAAACGCCGCCCCCATCCCCGGGAGCACAGTCTCCACCTTCCCCTTGTAGATATTGCCCACCAGGGACCGCCGCCCGGGGACGTCAAAGAACACCTCCACCAGCCGCCCCGATTCCACGATGGCCGCCCGCCTGCGCGGGCCCGTGGGCGTGGACTCCACGGTCACGAAGATGTGGTTCCCCTTAATAGACCCTCCCTTCACCGGCCCTCGGGCCAGCTACAGGGGGAACCTCGGGGCGACGCATCTTTCCTCGACCTGTCCTGGTGTCGCCCCGCTCACCTAACTGCCTTGCTCCCCCTTTGAACTCAACACCAGTTTTCCGAGGTCCGCCACTTCCAAGAAGCAGTCGGAAATCTCCCCCAAGAAGCTCAGCCGGTTGGCCCGCACCGCACCGTCCTCGCACATCACCAACACTTCGTCAAAGTACCGATCGATCGCCGGCCTCAGGGTGAGAAGAAGACGCAACGCCTCCCCGAAGTCATGGCGTTCCACGGCCTTGTGGGCCGAAGCTTTGACGGCCTGATAGGCCTGGAACAGCTGGCGCTCAGCCTCCTCCTCAAACAAGCGCGGATCGTAAGAGCGACCCGGGTGCTCCCGGGTGATGTTGCGAACCCGACTCAGCCCCACAGCCAACGACACCAGTTCCTCCCCCCCCCTCATCCCGCTCAAGGCCTGACCCCGCTCCCAAACTCCCAGGAAGTCCCCCCGCGGCGGGGAGAGGACCGCTTCCACCACGTCGTGGGTCAGACCCCGCTCCACCAACGCACCCCGCAGCCGGTCCACCAAGAACTGCCTCACGTCCTGGACCGTCGCCCCGGGCACCGCAGGGGGGTACAACCCATCCATCGCCTCCAGCAGGGCAAACAGGTCCACCCTCATCCGCTTCTCCAGCACCAGGCGGACGACGGCCGCCGCCCTGCGCCGGACCCCATAGGGGTCCCGCGAGCCGGTGGGCATTTCCCCGATACGAATCGATCCGGCCACAAAATCAAGTTTGTCCGCCAAGCTCAGTGCCCCACCGTAGGGCGACTGAGGGAGCTCATCGCCCCGGGCCGTGGGCAGAACATGCTCCTCCACGGCCTGGGCCACAGCGGGGGGCTCCCCATCCAGACGGGCGTACACGCCACCCATCACCCCCTCCAGCTCGGGAAACTCCCGCACCATCACCGTCGCCAGGTCCGCCTTGCACAGGTACGCAGCCCGATCGAGGATGGCTTCATCCAACCCCAGGGCCCGGGCCAGGGCCCGGCTGTAGGCCCGGATGCGCTCCACCCGATCCCAGACCGTCCCCAAGCGGGCCTCCTGGACAATCATCTTCAGGTGGGGAACACGCTCCGCCAGACGGTGAGACCGGTCCTGCTCAAAGAACGAGGCGGCGTCGCGGAGGCGAATGCTCACCACCCGCTCGTAACCCGCCCGCACGGTTGATCCCCCCACCCCCTCCGCGATCCCCAGGAACTGGGGCGCAATCTCTTTTCCCCGCAGGAAGGGGAGGAACTTCCCTTCCTCGTGGAGGGCCGCCACCACCACGGGGGGCGGCAACTGCAGAGATTCTCGCGGAATCTGCCCCAACACCCCCACAGGCCACTCCACGCTCCCCACCATCCGCGCCCAAAGCTCGGGATCCAACGCGGCTTGAACCCCGTGTTCCCTCTCCCCAGAGGTGATCGCTTGTCGGATCGCGGCCGCTCGTTCCTCGGGGTCCACCAGCACGTAGGCCGCTCGGAGGGCGTCCACGTAGGCTTCCCCTGTATCCAACGTCACAGGACCTGGTTTGAGGAAGCGGTGGCCCTGAGTTTCCCTTCCCCCTCGCACTTGCCCCAACTGCACCGGAAGAGCCTTGGATCCCCACAGGCACACAATCCAACGCACTGGCCGCAAAAAGGCCAACCCGGAATCGTCCCACACCATCCGCTTGGAGCACGGCAGTGAACGGAACACCTGCCCCAAAATGTCGGAGACAAGCTCGGGGGTAGGCCGACCCGGGGTCTCCGCCCGGAGGAACAGGTACTCCTTTTCTCCCACCTTCTTGCGGACCAGCTGCTCAGGGGAGGCCCCGTAGCGGCGGAGGAAACCTTGGGCCGCGGGCGTGGGCTGGCCAGCAGGATCCAGGCCCTGAGCCACCGTGGGCCCCCGCACCTCCTCCACGAGGTCCGCTTGTTTGTCGGCAACGTCCAGAATGAGCACGGCCAAGCGACGGAGGGTCCAGTACAGGCGGACTTCTCCGTGGGCTATCCGTGCTTGGCGGAGTCCCTCCACCCAGGCCGCCCGAAAGGCCTCAGCCAACAACCCGGCCTCTTGGGCAGGGAGGTCCTCCACACCCAGTTCAACGAGGAGATTGGGCATCGTGCTCCAAGCTAGCGCTGTACAGTTCAGCACACTGGCGGGCCAGGGCCCGCACCCGGGCGATGTAACTCTCCCGCTCGGCCGTGGCCAAGGCCCCCCGGGCATCGAGGGTGTTGAAAAGGTGGGAGCAGCGCAGCGTGTGATCGTAGGCGGGGAACACCAGCCCTGCTCCCAAACAGGCCTTGGCCTCGGCCTCGGCAAGGTCAAACATGGCCCTTGCCCGGTCCACCGAAGCTTGTTCAAAGTGGTATATGCTGAACTGGCGCTCCTTCTCCTGCCAAATGTCCCGGTAGTGGACTCCATCGGCCCACACAAGATCCAAGGCCGATTCCTTGCCCTGGAGGACCATGGCGATGCGCTCCAATCCGTAGGTGAGCTCCACGGCCACCGGGTTGAGGTCTACGCCCCCCATCTGCTGAAAGTACGTGAACTGCGTGATTTCCAGGGCGTCCAGCCAAACTTGCCAACCGACGCCCCAAGCCCCCAAGGTAGGGGACTCCCAGTCATCATGGGAAAACTTCACATCGTGGCTGCGCAGCTCAATGCCCACTTCCTCCAACGACTGGAGGTACAGATCCTGAATCTCCGCGGGGGGAGGCTTGAGGATGACCTGGTACTGATGGTGTTTTCCAAACCGAATGGGGTTTTCCCCGTACCGCCCGTCGGCTGGGCGGCGGGAGGGTTCGACGTAGGCCACCCGCCAGGGCCGCGGCCCCAACACCCCAAAGAAGGTAGCGGGGTTGAATGTGCCTGCCCCCTTTTCCACGTCGTAGGGGTCGACGAGGGCACAACCCTGGCCCCGCCAATAGTCGTGCAGCCCCAGAACAAGGTCCTGAAAACGCTTCACTGCCGCCGGGCCCCCTTGGACACGGCCACCATTTGGGCGAACGCCTCAGGGTCGTGCAGGGCCAGATGGGCGAGCATCTTGCGGTTGAGGACCACGCCCGCCTTGCGCAGGCCCCCCATGAACCGGGAGTAGGACAGGCCATGGGCCCGGGTGGCCGCTCCGATGCGAACCATCCACAACCCCCGCATGTACCGCTTCTCCAGCTTGCGGGAAACGTACTGGTGCTTGAGCGCTTTGAACACCGACTGCTTGGCGATCCGGTAGCAGCTGCGGCGCTTGCCCTGGAAACCCTTGGCCAGGTCCAACACCTTGCGCCGACGCCGACCGTGCTTGACTCCTCCCCGTACGCGCATGGCTCCTCCTACAACTTGAGCAGTTCTTTGAGCACCTTGCGGTCCCCGCCGGTCACCTCCACCAACCGCCCCGCTTGGCGGCGGTACTGGGCCCGGACCTTGGACAACTTGTGCTTCCTGCAGGCGCGGAAGTGGAAGATCCTCCCCCCGGCCGTCACCTTAAACCTTTTCGCTGACGCTTTGTGCGTTCTTCTCTTCACTCTTTCCTCCTTTGCGGGGCAAGGGAACCAGCAACACTTGGAGGGTCCTCCCCTTGCTGGACGTATCCTGATCCACCTTTCCCACGTCCTGGGTGGCGGCGATCACCTTGTCCAGAAGCTCCTCCCCCTTCCCAAGGTGGATGATCTGCCGCCCCTTGAAGAACACGGACACTCGCACCTTGTGCCCATCCCCGAGAAACTGGCGAATGCGCGAGACCTTGGTCTGGAAGTCGTGTTCTCCTGTTTGGATTGTGAACTTCACTTCCTTGAGCCGGGTGGGACGCTGCTGCTTCTTCTCCCGTTTGGCCAGCTGGTACCTGTACTTCCCAAAGTTCACAATCCGGCACACCACCGGGCTGGCTTCGGGGGCCACTTCCACCAAATCCAACCCCTTTTCTTTGGCCAAGGCCAGGGCTCGGTCCAGGGGGGTGACCCCCAGGTTCCGCCCGTCCGCGTCAATCAACAGGACTTCCCTTGCCCGGATCTGTTCGTTGACCTTGAATTCCCGCTTAATGTTCCCTCCTCCTTATGTTAGCTTCTTGACCCCGTTCTCACCACGCCGTAAAGGCCCATCTCCCGCACAAAACGGTCCACCACCCCGGGGACCATCCCCTCGACCGACAGGCCCATATGATACCTCCGACGTATTTCCGCTGAAGATACTGGGACCAGGGGCATGTCGAGGATGTGGATCTCCGCCCGATCAAACGGGGGCTTGGCAAACACGGTTAGGTCCACCCCTGGACGGGGCGCCACGATAAATGGAGCCGAGGCCAACAGCCGCGGCCAATCGTGCCAGATCTCAATGCGGGAAAACACGTCGGCCCCTACGATGTAGGCTACCCCATGGGCATGAAGCCCCTTCATGGCTTCGATGGTGTCCACGGTGTAGCAGGGTCCAGCTTTGTCGAGTTCATGGCGGGACACCACGAACTTGGGGTGGCCTTCCGTGGCCAGCTTCACCATCTGGAAGCGAAGCTCCCCGGATACCCCCTCGTCCACCTTCCGGTGGGGGGGCGTTCCCGTGGGCAGGAACACCACCCGCTCTAGTCCGAACTGGTTCAGGGCCTCCTCGGCCACCCTGAGGTGGCCGCAGTGGATGGGGTTAAACGTCCCTCCAAACAGGCCGGTTCTATTCCTCAAGCTCAAACTGCCGCCCTCCGATCCTCACCGGCCGTTGGGGGGTCCAACCTCGCCGGCGCAAGGCCGCCACAACCCCCAGCTTGTCCAGTCGTTCCCACAGGTACCCCTGGGCATCGGGGGTGGTCAAGTCCAGGCGACGGGCCAACCGCTCGGGCACCCATCCCCGCACCTCGAAAGCCTCCCCCGCTTCCACCACCTCGAAGGAGGGCCCGGACGGCGTCAACTTCCAAACTCGGCGGCGCGGGCCCGAGGCCACTGCCTGGGGCTGAGCTTCCAGGGTCTGGAGCTTCTGCCCCAGCTTGAGGAGCAGCTCTCGTACCCCTTGACCGGTCTTGGCCGAGATGGGGACGAGTTCAATGCCCTCCCGAGCAAAGCGGCCCAGGGCCTCCTCCGCGGCTTCGGGGCTGAGGAGATCCACTTTGTTCCCAGCCACCATTTCGGGCTTACGCGCCAGTTCCTCCCAGCTGGCCAACTCCTTGCGAATTGTACGGTAGTCCTCCAAAGGGTCCCTTCCCTCGCTGCCGGCCAGGTCCACCATGTGGAGGAGCACGCGGGCCCGGGTCGCATGGCGGAGAAACCGATCCCCCAAGCCCTTGCCCTCGTGCGCGCCCTCGATCAGTCCTGGTAGATCGGCCAGCACGAACTGCGTGCCGGGTTCGACCTGGACCACGCCCAGGTTGGGGGCCAGGGTGGTGAAAGGATAGGCCCCAATCTTGGCGCGCTTGGAGGACACCCTGGACAACAGAGAGGACTTGCCCACGTTGGGGAACCCCACGATGCCCACGTCGGCCAGAACTCGGATTTCCAAGAGAAGCCAGAGTTCCTCCCCTCGTTCCCCGAGCTCCCGGATGTAGGGGGCCTGCCGGCGGGGACTTGCGAAGGCCTTGTTGCCCCGGCCGCCGCGTCCGCCCCGGGCCACGACCACCTGGTCCCCGTCCCGCACGAGGTCGGCCAACACCTCGCCCGTCCCCTCCTCCCGCACCACTGTGCCCAAGGGAACTGGCACGACCAGGTCCTTGCCGGCTTTGCCGGTGCGGTTGTTGGGCCCACCGGCCTGGCCGGGGCTGGCCCGGAAGTGGACTTGGTCTTGGAGGTGGAGAAGGGTGTTCACCGAACCGGTGGCCCTGAGGATTACATCTCCGCCGCGTCCACCGTTGCCCCCATCGGGCCTTCCCCGGGGGTGTTGGCGGGTACGATGAAAGCTGAGGAGGCCGTCCCCCCCTCGTCCCCCCACCACCCGAATGCGTGCTTCGTCAACCCACACGCGGCCCGTTAACCCTCGCCCTCAACAGGAACCACGTTGACGTAGATCCTTCTCCGGCCGGAGAACTCCACCCGACCGGTTGTTGTGGCGAACAGGGTGAAATCGCGGCCCATCCCTACGCCCCGGCCCGGGAAGAACTGCGTGCCCCGCTGGCGGACGAGCACGCACCCCGGCCACACCAGCTCCCCACCGAATCTCTTGACCCCCAACCGCTGCCCCGGGGAGTCGTGGACGTTTTGGGTCGAACCGCCACTGCTCTTGTGTGCCATCGTCACCTACTCCTTCAAACCTTTACGCTCGTACCGAACTCCCGAACCGCCAACCGCTCGGGCCGACGTCGCTCCAGGGTCCTCAGGCCAAGGACCATCGTTTCCAGGATGGCGTCCACCTCTCGATCCAAGAAGAAGTCGGACCGATCCACGCGGAACGCCAAATTGGGACCCTCGCCCTCCACCTGCGGGTCGAGGTGGAGGTAGTCCTTCAAGCCCAGGACCGGGGCCTCCACCAGGCAAGCCGCCGCCAAGCCCTCGGGGGAATCGTCCCCGCGGAGGGTCACGGCCGCGACCTTTCCGCCCTCGTCCCGCTCAATCACAACCTCGACCACGGTTAGCCCTTCTCGATGGCCAGGATCCTGGTGCGGGCAAAAGGCTGGCGGTGGCCCCTCTTTCGGCGGTAACCCTTCTTGGGGATAAACCGCTGGATCACGACCTTGGGGCCCCGCCCCACCTCCACCACCTCCCCCACCACGGCCGCTCCCCGGATGTAGGGCCGGCCCACCGTGACCCCGTCACCGTTACGGATGAGCAACACCCGGTCCAGGCGGACCTTTTGGCCAACCTCCACCCCAGGAATGAGCTCGTGGGTGACCTCGATTCCCGGCTCCACCTGGTACTGCTTTCCTCCAATTTCCACAATCCCGTACATTCTGTCAGCCACCTTATGTCGAGGATA
>CAKZKH010000038.1 GCA_937122485.1 uncultured bacterium
CCGGCCAGACCCGAGCCGGCTTTGTCCACAAACGGGGGAACCGCCAGCTTGGGGCCTGTCTGCCCCCAAGCCACCCCCGTCCACAGAATTGCCAACAGGAGTGCGAGTTTCTTCATGATAGACCTCCTTCAGTCCCTGGTATATACCCTTACCGACGAGCTGGGGTTCCCAGCCCGTTAGGGAAAAGGTCGCTCCGGTAAGCCCGGAACACGGGGCTCCCCTGGGACACGAAGGCCACGAACTCCCCCTCGTGGGCCCAAAGCTCCCCTTGGAGCGATCCGATCTTGACCTCGTACACGTCAAGCGGACCACTTATCTCCGCCCGCGTTAACGCTCCGGCTGTGCGCACCTCAAGGTACAAGGGCCGTGAGGAGTCTCCACGCCCCCCTGGTCCCCCACCCCCCACGGCCTGGAGGGTGAGGCGATCCCCTTGTGCCCTCACAGCGAACAGGGCCGGAATCAGGACATAGGTGGAGATCGTCCCAGCAAAGAAGGCGCTCGGGGCGTCCACCGCCAGGGTCTCTTGGCGCTCCCCTCCGGTGACGACAACAACGTCTCCTTCGACCTTGGCCACGATCCGGCGGTTGCCCAGGCCCCACGGCCCCTTGGTGTCCAGCACGAACGACACCGGACGAAGCTCCCCGTCCCAAGCCACCTCCTGGGTGAAGGTCCACTTCACGTTGGCCCACAGGACGCGCACGCTCAGGCTCCCTTCTGCTTGCAGCTGCACCCAACCCTGGGAGGTCCGCTGGAGGACGTACCGCTCTTCGGCCACCTTGCGTCCATCTAGCTCATACACCAGGGATCCCCTTTGGTTCAGTCTCTTGGGGAGGCTGTCTTGGGTTGGTGAGGCAGTTTTGGAGGTTTCCTGGACGGCCAGTTCGAGGGGCTCTCCTTCCCTGGGTCCTTCGGGGGGCAGGGGGGGCTCGGCTTCCGCTGACACAGGCTCAAGGAACTTGGCGAGGGGGAGAACGAGGTCCTCCTCAGGTCCTGCCGGGCTGGGGAGCTTGGAACCCGGGCCCAACACCAGCCCCGAAAAAACGAGGAGGGCCCAAATCAGGGCCCGCGGGGACCTCCTCCTGCCGGGGGCCATGGGAGAAGTCTACGACAACCCCAGCCCGAAGGAATGTGATGGACTGGGGCCTGCGGTTAACCTAGGGGCTTGTGAACCTTGACCGTTCGTGGGGCGTGCTGCTTCACCCCACAAGCCTCCCTGGCCCTTGGGGGATCGGGAAGATCGGGGAGGAAGCCCGCAGGTTCGTCCGGTGGCTGGGGGAAGCAGGGGGTCAGTGGTGGCAGGTGCTGCCCCTGGGGCCCACGGGCTACGGCGATTCGCCCTACCAGTCCTTTTCCGCCTTCGCCGGGAACCCTTATTTGATCGATCCGGAGTGGATTTTCGCCCAAGGGTGGCTGCCCCGGGAAGAGCTCCCTCCGTTTCCTGGCGACCGGGTGGACTATGGCAGGGTCTACGCCTGGACCTGGCCCTTTCTCCGGCGGGCACACGATGGGTTCCAAGGTCGAGCGACTCCTTCTGCCCACCGGGCGTTCAAGGAGTTCCGGGAGAGGGAGGCCGCTTGGCTTGAGGATTACGCCTTGTTCATGGCCCTCAAGGAGCGGTTTGGGGCTCGACCCTGGGGTGAGTGGCCCGAGGAACTTCGTTCACGTCAGCCCGAGGCCTTGGAGGCGGCCCAGCGGGCGATGGAGGCCGACGTGTCCTTTCATGCCTGGACCCAGTGGTTGTTTTTCCAGGCCTGGGAAGAGCTTCGGACCTATGCGGCCGAACGCGGTGTGGGCATCATCGGGGATATTCCCATCTTTGTGGCCTACGACTCCGCCGACGTGTGGGCCCACCCCACGTACTTCCACCTCGACGGGGAAGGCCGCCCCACCGTGGTGGCGGGCGTGCCCCCGGACTACTTCAGCCCCACTGGGCAGCGGTGGGGGAACCCCCTGTACCGCTGGGACGTGCTCGAGGCCGAAGGTTTCAAGTGGTGGATCGAGCGAATCCGCCAAGCCCTCAGGACCTGCGACCTCTTGCGCATCGATCATTTCCGGGGCTTCCAGGCGTACTGGGAGATCCCAGCTTCCGAGCCCACGGCCGTGCGGGGCCACTGGGTGAACGCCCCAGGCGGGAAACTGTTCCGTGCCGTGCTTCAGGCCCTGGGGCGAGCGCCGATCCTGGCTGAGGACTTGGGCGTGATCACCCCCGAGGTGGAAGCCCTGCGGGATGAGTTTGCCTTCCCGGGAATGAAGGTCCTCCAGTTCGCTTTCGACGGAGCGGCCCACAACCCTCACCTTCCCCACAACTTCCCCCTGGACCGGCCCGTGGTGGTGTACACCGGAACCCACGACAACGACACGGCCCGGGGCTGGTATGAAAAGGCTTCTCCCCAAGAACGGGGCTTTGTGCATGGCTATTTGGCTTGCTGGGGTATTGGGACCTCTTCGGAAGCCGACTTCCCTTGGGCGTGGGTGGAGTTGGCGATGGCCAGCCGGGCTGCGCTGGCCATGGTTCCCCTTCAGGACCTGCTTGGCCTTTCCAGCCGGGCCCGGATGAACACCCCGGCTCAACCGCAAGGCAACTGGGCCTGGCGGATGGAAGAGGGATCCGTGACGATGGACCTTGCCCATCGGGTGCGGATCCTTGCAGAGCGTCACCGGCGGATCGCCCGATTTGACGGGGTCTCCAGGGGGACTATACTAGGCCCCTAGCCGCTCCTTGGATCGGGTGGCAAAGGAGGGATGTGACGTGCTCTTGAAGGAGAAAAAGGCGGACAAGCCCAAGCCCAAGAAGCCCTGCGGCGGGTGCTAGCTGTCGGCACAAAGTTTGCGTTGGGATCTGGAGTGTGGCGATTGGACATGGGGGTCCCAACGCAGTAAGCTTGTGAGGCAAGGGTGGCGCCCACCAACTGTGGGGGATGGCCAGGGGCAGTGACATTGTCAGCGTTCGCCTTTGGACCCGCATTGAGGATGGCGCCCGAGGAAGTTCGCGGCAGCGAGTCCGCAGATTTCTGCCGAGGAGGTAAAGGAGGCCTATGACAAAGAAGGTCGTGTTCGGTATGGGAGTTGTTGGAATGGTGGTGGCCGCCGTGTTGCTGGGGGGATGCGCCCGCGGGGACTTCACCTTGCCGGCAACGTTGACGGCGGCTGTTCCTCAGGGTCGTTCAGGCGATGTGACCATCAACATCACCCGGACCCAGAACTTTGCGGGCAAGATCAAGTTCGCGGTCAAGGCCGGTTTGCCCACCGGGGTGACGGCGAAGTTTGATCCTGTGGAAACCGACACCAAGGCCACCACGACCAAGCTGACCCTGACCGTGGGTTCGGCCGTGGCTGTTCAGAAATACACGCTGACCATCGAGGCCACCAGCGGCCGCAAGAAGAAGGAAGCCAAGCTGGAACTGACAGTTCAGGTTGCCCCCGACTACAGCTTTGATCCCGCCCCGGCCGCTGTGACCATCCGCCAGGGCGCTTCGGGCACCGTCACCATCAACCTCAAGCGGACGGAAACCTTCCGGACCGATGCTGTGGCTTTGTCCTTGGAAGGTGCGCCGGCCGGCGTGACGGGTACGTTCAGCCCGGCCTCGGCTACAGGCACCACCAGCACACTCACCTTGAGCGTGGGCACGGCCGTGGCCCCGGGTCGGTACACCCTCACTGTGCGCGGCAAGGCCACGGGGTTGACTGACAAGACGGCCACATTCACTCTGACGGTGGAAGCGGCCCCGGACTTCAGCTTGGGTGTCACGCCTGCCGCCCTCACCGTGCGCCAGGGCGGAGAAGCCACGGCGAGCCTGACGATCACCCGCGTCGGGGGGTTCGCCGAAGCCGTGAACTTCTCGGCCACTGGGCTTCCCACCGGTGTAACGGCGGAGTTTGACCCCAACCCGGCCCCGGCAGGGACGTGCCTGCTGAAGATCGCTGCCACGGGTGAAGCCGCGCCGGGGACCTACACCGTGACGTTGGTGGGCGTAGGTGGAACCATCCGCAAGACGGCCACCCTGACCCTCACCATCGCTCCTTAACTGGTCGATCCGCGGTTTGTGATGGGGCGGCCTCGGCCGCCCCTTTTCTTTGAGGAGGACCCGATGCTAATTGGGAAAGACGTGCGCTTGCGGGCCATCGAGCGGGAAGACATCCCCAACTTCCTTCGGTGGTTCAACGACCCCGAAGTGCGCCAGTTCTTGGAAATGTACCTTCCCCTTTCCGCTGCCCAAGAAGAACGCTGGTTTCAAACCCTTGTTGAACGCCAGGAGGAAATCGTTCTGGCCGTGGAGGCCTGGGTGGAGGGGGCGTGGATCCACATCGGCAACGCTGGTCTGCACCGCCTGGACTGGAAAAACCGCCGGGCCACCTTGGGCATCGTGCTGGGGGAAAAGAGGTTTTGGAACCGGGGCCATGGCACCGAGGCTGTCCGCACCCTCCTCAGATTTGCTTTCCACGAGCTGGGGCTTCACCGGGTGGAGCTCGAGGTGTACAGCTTCAACCCCCGGGCGATCCACTCCTACGAAAAGGCGGGATTCCGGAGGGAGGGGGTGCGGCGGGAGGCGCTGTTCCGGGACGGCCGGTTCCACGACGTTCTGATCATGGGTCTTCTCGCCCAAGAGTTCCAGGGCTAGACCGTATACTCCGTTCCGACATGGAACTGACCCCCATGATGCGGCAGTACCAGGAGGTGAAGGCCCGCCACCCCGATGCTGTGCTGTTCTTTCAGTTGGGGGATTTCTACGAGACCTTCTTCGAGGACGCCGAGCTGGTGGCCCGGGAGCTGGAGATCACCCTTACCGCCCGGGATGGGGTGCCCATGGCCGGCGTCCCCGTGCGCAAGGCGGAGCTCTACGTGCACCGCTTGCTCAAACGGGGGTTCAAGGTGGCCCTCTGTCCCCAGCTGGACCGGCCCGGCAAGGGCAAGAACCTTCTCCGGCGTGAGGTGGTCCGCGTTCTCACTCCCGGTACCGTGGTCGAGGAAGGGGCGCTGGACTCCAGCCAGGACGCGGGTTTGGGGGCGTTGGTTCGCGAAGGGGAGCGGGTCGGGCTAGCATGGGTGGAGGCGGCGTCCGGGGAGTTCGAGGCCGAAGAACTGCCCTGGGGGGAACTGCCCAATCGGCTGGCCCGGGTTTCCGTCCAGGAATGGGTGTTGCCGGAAGGGGTCGCGTGGGAAGTGGACTTGGAGGGGGCCCGTACCTTCCGCCCCCTGGGGGAGTTCGCCGAACACCGCCTTTGGCGAAGGTTCCCCCACGCCCTGACCGAGGCCCCCTTGGCTGCCCGGGCTGCCGGGGCCTTGCTGGCCTACCTCGAGGCCACCCTGGGGGATCTCCTTCACTTGCGTCCGCCGGTGCTGCGCTCCCAGGACACGGTTGTCCTCGACGGGTTCACCCAACGGTCCTTGGAGCTTTTGGCGCCCCTGCGGCCCGAGGGGCAGTTGACCCTGTTTTCGGTGTTGGATTGGACGAAGACCGCCATGGGGCGGAGGCTCCTGCGCCGGTGGGTGCTCGCGCCCCTCCGCGATCGCCGGGCCATTGATGCTCGCCTGGATGTGGTGGAGTTCCTCCAAACCGGCTCGTGGATTACCGACTTGGGGGAGGTCCTGGGCAAAGCGTGCGACCTCCCCCGCCTGGTGGGGCGGATCGGTCTGGGTGGTGTCGGCCCCTTGGACCTGGCGGCCCTCCGCCGCACCTTGTTGGCCGCACAGAGGATCGAGAACCAGTTGGCTGTGGCTCAGGCCCTTCCGGCCAAGCTTGAGGAGATCCGTGCCGCTCTGGCCCGGGGTCCATGGGAGCTCGCCCACATCCTGGAGCAGGCCCTGGTTGAAGAACTTCCTCCCAGCTTGGACCAGGGCCCGGTCATTCGGGAGGGGTACAGCCCGGAGCTCGATGCGTTGAGGGTCCAGGTGGCCGCGTTGCGGGGGGAGATCGCCGCCTTGGAAACCGAGGAGCGCCGCCGTACTGGGATCCCCACCCTCCGGGTTGGCTACAACCGGGTGTTTGGGTACTACTTCGAGGTAAGCCGGGGCCAGGTAGGCAAGGTGCCGGCCACCTGGCGCAGGAGGCAGTCCCTCGCCGGTGGGGAACGGTTCACCTCTGACGAGCTGGCAGGGCTGGCCGATCGGCTGGGGGCCGCCGAGGAGGAACTTCAGCTTCGCGAAAAGCAGCTCTTCCAGGAGTTGGTGGGGAAGGCCCAGGCTGCCCTCGGGGCCCTGGCCCAGGTGGGCCAGGCCCTGGCCGAACTCGACGCCCTCAGGGCCCTGGCTGAGGTCGCCCGCCGGCAGAGGTACGTGCGACCAAGGTTCTCAACCGGCACGCGGCTCTTCATCCGGGAAGCACGCCATCCCGTCGTGGAAACCGCGGTTCAGTTCGTCCCCAACGACCTGGAGATGGGGGAAAGGGACCACCTGGCTGTGGTCACGGGACCCAACATGGCTGGGAAGTCCGTGTTCCTGCGCCAAGTGGCTCTTGTGGCCCTGCTCGCTCAAATGGGCTCGTTTGTGCCGGCCAAGGAGGCCGAGCTGCCCATCTTCGACCGCATCTACACCCGGGTGGGGGCGTCCGATGCCCTCACCGGAGGCCTTTCCACCTTCATGGCCGAGATGCGGGAGGCCGCGGACATCGTGGCCGGGGCCACGGCAAAGTCTTTGGTGATCCTGGACGAGTTGGGCCGGGGCACGAGCACCCACGACGGCATGGCCCTGGCCTGGGCCATCGCCCGCTACCTGGCCGAGCGGGTACGCTGCAAAACCCTGTTTGCCACCCACTACAGGGAGCTGGCCCGCCTGGCCGAGGAGGTCCCCGGGGTGATCAACCTCCACGCCGCCGTGCGGGAATGGAAAGGGGACTTGGTGTTTTTGTACCGCATCCGGCCTGGGGTGGCCGGACGGAGCTACGGGATCCACGTGGCCAAGTTGGCCGCTTTGCCCCACCACGTCCTTGAGGAGGCTGAACGGGTACTGGAAGCCGTGGAGCGCGAGGGGTGGGGTCCCCAGGGCGCCCAGCCTCTCCCCTTGTTCGAGCCCCAGCCCCACCCGGTGATCGAGGAGCTGGCTCGCGTGGATCCGGAGCGAATCACCCCGCTGGAGGCCCTGGAGCTTCTGGCCCGCCTCAAACAGAAGCTCCCCTAAGACCTCACTTGGGCACAGAGCCGAGGAGCCGGCTCACCAGGGCGAGATCTTCGAGGTGGGTGACCTTCACGTTCCGCGGGTCGCCCGGCACCACGGCCACAGGGTGGCCGAAGGCCAGAACCGCGGCGGCGTCGTCGGGGAGGTCGAGGTGGTTTGGGAGCGTATGGTGGTAGGCGGCCAACACCAAGCTGCGCCTGAACCCCTGTGGGGTTTGGACCCGCACGAGGTTTTCCCGGGGCAAAGGCTCAGGCAGGAAGTAGCCGTTGCTAACCCGGCGGAGGGTGTCCACGACCGGGAGGACAGGGACGGCTGCCCCATGGGCCACAGCGGCGGCCAGGACGCGGCGGAGGAGCTCCACGGTCACCAACGGGCGGGCCCCGTCGTGGATGAGAACGAACTCCCCCCGAGCAGCCTCAATGCCGGCCAGGGCTGAATCAGCCCTTCGTTCCCCCCCAGGAACCACGGCCGCCGGGGTGGCCAGCTCCTGGAGAAGCTCCGCCACTTCCGACTCTTCTCCCGGCCGGGCCACCACGATCACCTCTTCCACCAGGTTGCCCTGGCTCAGGGCGTGGAGGGTGTGCTGGAGAAGCGGAGCGCCAGAAAGCTCGGTCCAGACCTTGTTTCTTTCCCCTCCGAACCTCTCCCCGCGCCCAGCCGCGAGAACCACCGCGCTCGTCTTCATGGCCCTTAGGGTTTGGTGGATCGATCGAACGACAGGCGGCGGAGGCCGGTTCCATCGGGGTTCACCAGGAACGCGGCCCATCGCCCCCCCCGGTTGGAGTTGAACACGATCGAACCAGAAGCAGTCCAAGAAGGGTTGGCGTCCACAGCGGGGTCGGTGGTGACCCGGAACAGGCTTCGGGTGGCTACCTCGACCACGAAGATGTCCCAGTTGTCCTTTTCCTGGATGCCCATGAACGCCAGCTTGTCGCCGTCCGGGGACCAGCTGGGGTAGACGATGTCCCGGTCCATCTGTACCAGAAGCCGTTCCGTCCCCTCGGCGAGGTTCAGGACGAACAGGGCGTAGGTTTTGTCCCCTTTGGCGATGTAGGCCAACCGCTGCTCTTGGGGGTCCAAAACAGGCTGCCAGAAGTCCACCGGGGCTTCTTCACGGGCGAAGAACCCGCACCCGCCGGCGACGAGACCCAAGGCGAAGAGGACCCCGACCTTGAATGTAGTCCACACCACATTTCCCCCTTTTCCCTGTACAATGCGATCCGGTGAATTGTACGCGCGGGTTTGGACCAGGGACCAGGGTGGAGGGGGTTCGGGAATTGGCCGAGGCTGGGGTTGCCGATCCCCTGCGGGAAGCGCGGCGTTTGTGGGCCTTGGCCTTGGGGGAACCGTTGTGGACCGCGACGGCATCAGCGCCGTTGGTGCTACGGCGGAGGTTCCATTCTCTTCTGGCGGCCCGGGTTCGCCGCGTTCCCCTTGCCTACCTTGAGGGGGAGGTCGCGTTTTTGGATTTTGAGCTCCGGGTGGGGCCAGGGGTGTTCATCCCCCGCCCGGAGACGGAGGAGCTGGCCGAGCGGGCTGGCGCGGCGTTCCGCCGGCTGGCCGTACCCTCTTTTCTGGACCTGGGAACCGGCACCGGGGCGTTGGCTTTGGCCTTGGCCCGGGCTCGCCCCGAGGCCTGGGGGGTGGCGGTGGACACCAGTCGCCGTGCCCTGCGGTGCGCCCAGGCCAACGCCCGCAGGCTGGGAGTGGCAGACCAGATCAGCTTCCGCCGTTCCCATTGGTACGAGGCGGTGCCAGAGAGGTTCGCCCTCGTGGTGGCCAATCCTCCGTACGTGGCGGTTTCGGCTGCGCCCCTGCTCCCGCCAGAGGTGCGGCGGTACGAACCCCGGCGGGCGTGGTGCGCAGGCCCCACGGGATTGGAGGCCATCAGGGAGGTGATCGTGGGAGCTCCGGACCACCTTCTGCTGGGAGGCTTTGTGTTCGTGGAGATTGGAGAGGATCAAGGGCCGGCCACCTTGGAAATCGCCCGAGGGACGCAGCGGTATACCGCCGCCCGGGTGGAAAAGGACTTGGCCGGCAAGGATCGGTTTTTCATCGGACAATGCGGGTAGCGATCCAGGTTTCCGAAGTTCGGTGGGCCACCGAGGACGGGGTGTACGTTCTGGACAACGTCTCCTTTGGGCTCCCCCACGATGGGTTTGTGTTTGTGGTGGGGCCTCCAGCTTCCGGCAAAACACTCCTCCTCCGCCTCATCCTGCGGGAGGAAGTCCCCACGGGGGGCCAGATCCTCGTGTTGGGCAGGAACGTGGCGCGGCTCTCCCCCAGGCGGTGTCGCGAGCTCCGCAAGAGGATGGGGTACGTGCCCGAGCCCCTGCGGTTGCTTTCCGACTCCACCGTGACCGGCAACCTGAGCTACAAGTTGAGGGTGTTGGGGTACCGCGGGAAAGAGGCCGAAGAGCACCGGGCAAGGGCGTTGGAGCTGGCGGGGATTGCTTCCCTGGCCCAGGAGCGGGTGGGCGAGCTTGGGGAGCTTGAGCGGCGGAAGCTGGGGTTGGCCCTGGCGTTGTGCCCTGAGCCCGCCGTGCTTCTGTGCGATGACCCCTTCCGGGAACTTCCTCCCCAGGACCAGGACGCCCTGGTCCACATTCTTTCGGCGGTGAACACCTCGGGGATGGCGGTGTTGGCCACGACCCGGGACCCGGGCCTTCCCGCCCGGCACGGGTTCGGCCCCAAGGGGCCAGCTCCAGCGCTGCGGTATGTGTTTTCCCTCCGGCCGGGGGTGGTGCGATGACCGGGATTCCCTTTGCTTTGGGGCACGCGTTGGTCCGCAGCTTGCGCCGTCCCGGTGCACTGATCCTCTGGGTGGGGGCGGTGGGCCTGGCTTTGTTCTCGGGGATGGCCTTGCTACTTCTTCCCGCGCGGGGGACGCCGCGGGACACGGCCGTGGAGGCCTTCTTGGTGGCCCGGCTGTCCCCCCTTCCCCCCGAAGAGAGGATTGCTCAATTGGGAGCGGAGATCTTGTCCATGGTGGGTGTGGCCCAGGTGGCGTACCGGTTCCCTGGGGAGACGGACCCTGTGCCTATTTCCGGCCGGTCGGTGGTGGTCCGGCTTTCCTCACCGGCGGCCCGGTCCGAAGTGGAGCGTCGTCTCAAGTTGCTGGCCGAGGTGGTGGGTGTGGAGTACGCCCAACGGGCCGCGGCAGGGGCCCAGGTCCCCCCCGCTTCGCGGATCGTGGCCGTGGGGGCATTGGTGGTGGCCTTGGTCCTCGCCCTCACGCTGGGGCAGCGAGGCGCAGCCACGGCCGGTCGGGTCTGGGGAGAACAGCTGGGTTTGCTCCGAACTGTCGGGTGGGGTGAGGGGCTGCTGCGTCTGCCCTTTTTGGCCCTGGGCGGGGCCGTAGGGTTGCTGGCCACGGGGTTGTTCCTGGCTGTGGTATGGGCCCTGTGGATGTGGGGGACGGCCGTTCCTGCCCTTGTGGCTTTTGTTCCTTATTTCCCGCGGGTCTGGCCCACCCTCCTCCTTCTTGGCGGACCGGTGGGCGTGGCCCTGGGCTTGGTGGGAGCTGGGCTGGGGGCCCTCGACCTCCCCGATCACTCGTAGCGGAGGGCTTCGACCGGGGGCAACTGGGCAGCCCGCCGAGCGGGGAGAACTCCGGACAGGGCGCCCACCACAAACGAGAAGAGCAAGGCCCCAAAGATCAGTCCCACGCTCAGGGCGGGTGTGATGGGGTTTTGCACCTGGTAGAGGCGGCTCACAATGGTTGTGGCCGCGATCGCTGCCCCCAGGCCGAATACCAGGCCCAGCGCCCCGCCGCCCAGGCCCATCAGTCCCGACTCAAACAAGTACACGAGGAGCACCTGCCAACCCTTGGCCCCCACCGCCTTCATCACCCCAATTTCCCGTGTTCGCTCCAGCACCGCCATGAACATCGTGTTCATGACCCCGATACCCCCCACCAGGATGGAAATCCCGGCAATCCCGGCCAGGAAGGCCTGCACCCCGGACACCACGCTGCGGATCCGCTGCGTGAGATCCTCAAAATCGATGATGGAAGCGTTGCGTTCCCCGCCAGCCCGCAGAACCGCGCGTACTTCCTCCTTGACGGTGTCGACCACGACCTTGTCCTGGAGGCGGACGATGGCGAACAGAGCCAACTCTGGGCCAGGGTACAGGGCGCCAAAGTCCTCATAGGAAACGATCACGGCGTCGTTGAGGGAGATCCCTGGGCTCCCGAAACCTCCGGTTTGCCGCGTCTGCTGGAGGAGGACTCCCACCACGGTGAAGGGCTTGCCGTCCACGGTCAGGTTCGAGCCTACTTGGGCGGCCAGTTCCCGGGCGGCCCGTGACCCCAGGATGGCCTGCCCAGGCGCGGTCATCCGCCCCCCCGAGGCCAGGGTGAGGTTGAACTCGGCCGTGAACTCATCCATGGCCGGGTCGTACCCCAGGACGTTGTAGAACGCTTTGCCCCCTGGTCCCTCAATGTAGGCGGTCTCGGCCCGCAGGGCCATGGCGGACTTGACGCCCGGGACCGCCCGCAGACGCCCCAGGTCCACGCGGATCCGCTGCCCCAGGCCTTGGGTCCGAGGGCTGATGATCAGGGTGTTGAACCCCACGATTCTTTCCACTTGGCCGGTGATGGTCCGTTGGAGTCCCTGCCCGATGGAGATCAGGGCCACAACGGCTGCCGTCCCAATGAGGATTCCGATCACCGTGAGCCAAGACCGGAGCCGCCGGTGGCCGATGTTCCGCAACGCCAAGCGAAACAGATCCCGCGTCATGGCGCTCCCTCCGCAATCATCCCATCGCGCAACCTCAGGACCCGCTCGGCGATCTGGGCCGCCTCGGCGTCATGGGTGACCATCACCAAGGTCCGACCCTGCCGATGGAGGTCGCTCAAGAGCTTGAGGATCTCCTGTCCGCTTGCGGAGTCGAGGTTCCCTGTGGGCTCGTCGGCCAAGATGAGGTCTGGGTTGGGTGCAAGCGCCCGCGCGATGGCCACCCGTTGCTGTTCACCACCCGAAAGCTGGTGCGGCCCGTGCCGCAAGCGCTGGCCCAGGCCCAGCTGCTCCAGGATCGCTTGGGCCCGGCCCCTCCGCTCCCGCCCCGGCACCCCCAGAAACACCAAGGGAAGTTCCACGTTTTCCCAGGCGGTGAGGGTGGGGACCAAGTTGAAGGTTTGGAACACGAACCCGATATGACGGCCCCGCAGTTCGGCCAGCCGGTCGGCACGGAATCCGGTTACGTCCTGACCGTCCCACAGCACCCGCCCGGTTGTGGCCCGATCCAACAACCCCAGAATGTGCAAAAGGGTGGATTTCCCTGACCCCGAACGGCCCATCAACGCCAAGGAGTGGCCCCGTTCCACAGCCAAGTCCACGCCCCGCAGGGCCGGCACCTCCACTTCCCCAAGGCGGTAAACCTTGGTGACCTTCTCCAAGCGGACGAGGACTTCGCTCAAGGGCGGGTGTAGCTGATGAGGACCATCTCGAAGGTGACCTTACCTCCGTCCACGACCCTGAGGAGAGGGAGAAAGTACACGGGGTCGCTCAGGGAGAGGCCGAGCTCGACGACCACAGCGGGGCGATCCACCGAGCGGTACTCCCCGATGAGGCAATTCACGTTCGCGATGGTGCCCTTGCGCACCGCCTTGAACGTTCCTCCAGGCAGGGAGTACTGTTCGCCCACCACGAGGGCTTCCTTTCTCCGAATCAGCACCTGCAGGGTGTTGAGGTCGATCGTGGTTCCGAACGCCTGAACGAACAAGGCGGACCCGAGGAACCCGAACGTTCCCAAATCCGCGGCGCTTCCCTCCACCCGCACGGTCAGCTCCGTGCGGTATACCCCTCCGCCCTTGCCCTCCACGACCAGGATGAGCTCCTGGGGAGGCACGGAGGCTTCCCCTTTGGCGGTCCATTTCATGGCGGTGACCCCCACCGGGAAGTCGGTCAGCGAAGCTTGGGCCCAGGCTACAATCGAACCAGCCAGGACCAAGCTGAGAACTGCAACGGCGTTTTTCATCTCAACCCTCCGAAGGGACAAGGTTACCCCCGCGGGGGGTGCTCCTCCACACGCACTTCCACCTTTCCCCGGCGGAACCGAAGCAACCCCTGCCGGACGAGGAGGAACAAACCCACGCCGGCCACAAGCATTTCCGCGAACCTGAACACGAGGTTGAAGGCCATGGCCCCGCTGGGGGAGATCCCCAGGAGGGTGAACACACCCACCCGACCTCCGTCCGTGAGCCCAAAACCCCCAGGTGAAACCCATAGGAAGGCGTTGATGAACGTGCTGAGCGTGAAGTAGAGGGAGAGCTGGGCAAAGGTGAACAAGTCCCGTCCCGTGAAGAAAAAGAACAGCTGAGGCCGCATGTAGCTCACAAATACCCCCAGGAGCTGGAGGAGGAAGGACAAGGCCGTCATGGGCAGGTACTGGGAGAACGCACGGTGGACCTCCGTTTCAGTTTCCGCCACCCGGGCTGCCGCCCGGGCAAGCCAGCCCCGGAAGCGGATGCCCCGCCCTAGCCACCGCAGGAACGCCGAAAGCCAGTGGGCCTGGCGGATCACCGCGGCAACCCCCAGCCCCAGGAAGGCCGCCATGACCGCAAGCCCCAGGGCCACAGCGTACCGATCCCCTCGGGACACTCCAGGTTGGGTGAGGGCTACAAATCCTCCCAGACAGACGAACAACAGCACGGCCACCCCGGCCAGAATCCGCTCCACCACCACCGTGCCCATCACCTGGGCCATGGGCACGCGGCGCAACCGGGCCACCCAGTAGGCCCGCACTGGCTCCCCTCCAAGGTAGGCGGAAGGGGTGATGTACGTGACCGCATACCCGGCGAGGAGGGGGGCGAACAAGCTGGGCCACGAGGTGGTGAGCCCAGCACCGTACAGGAGTGCAAACCAACTGAGGGACCAGAAGGCCATGGACAGGATTACGCTTCCCAGGACCGCCAAGGCTCCGGCCACCCCCACGCTGGCCATCTGGCGGACCACCTGGGCGGGGCCGCTCACGTAAACCAGGAACCCAAACAGGAAAATGCCGCCCAGGGCGGCCGTGATCGTCAAAGCCCGCACCACGAGGCGCCCGATCCTCATGGTTGTTGAACGTACTCCAGCAGGAGCTCGAGGGCCCGGGCGCTTGCCGACCAGCGGTTCCCCTGGCGCGACCCTGTGAACCGGAATTCCCCGACCTTGACCCCCGCTGGTCCGGCCACAGCCAGGTACACCAGACCCACCGGCTTTTCGGGGCTTCCCCCTGCGGGTCCAGCGATCCCGGTCACAGCGACCCCCAAGTCGGCCTGGAGCAGCTTCCTCACCCCTTCAGCCATGGCCTGGGCGCACTGGGGGGACACCGCCCCATGGGCGCGGAGGAGTTCTGGAGCTACACCGAGCACCTGTTCCTTGACTTCGTTGGAGTAAGCCACCACACCGCCCCGGAAGTACCCCGAGGCCCCGGGCACTTCCGTGATCCGCATGGCCAGAAGCCCTCCGGTGCAGGATTCGGCCACGGCCAAGGTCAGGCCCCGCTTCTTCAACGCCTCCGCTACCTCTGCCTCAACCACCAAGGTTCACCCCCAGGGCTTGCCCCAGGGCTAGGGCCACCTCCACCAACTCCCCGCGGAGGAGCACGGCCGCTTGGGCATCGTAGCGTGTGGGGTCCCGGTTGGCCAAGATGATCTTTGCCCCGTGGTGGGCGGCGAGGGGGACCAGCCCCGCCACCGGCCACACCTCCAGCGACGTCCCCAAAACAAACAGGACGTCTGCTTGTTCCGCGGCCTGGTGCGCTTGGTGGAAGTCTAGGGCGAGCTCCTCCCCGAACAACACGACGTCGGGTTTGACGAGGCCCCCGCACGGGCAGCGGGCGTACCCCAAGGCCCGCACCTCGGCCTTGATCCACTCCGGGGAGAAGGACCCCCGGCACTTGAGGCAGCTGCCCGAACGCACGTGGCCATGGACCTCCAACACCCGGCGAGATCCGGCCCGGTGGTGGAGGCCATCGATGTTCTGGGTGATCACCCCCTGCAACAGGCCCTTCTCCTCGAGCCGGGCCAACAGGTGGTGCACCACGTTGGGTTGGGCCTCCTCCATCTTCTCAAACCGCCACAGCCAGAAGGTGTAGAACTGTTGAGGGTCGCGGAGGAAGCCGGGCAGCGAGGACACCTCCTCGGGATCCCACAGCTCCCACAACCCCCCAGGACCTCGGAAGTCCGGGATGCCCGACGGCGTGCTCACCCCAGCCCCGGTGAGGGCCCAGGCCTGCTGAGCGTTGCGCAGGGTTTCGGCGGCCAGGGCAATCTGCCGGGGATCCAACTTCATCAGGGGGAGTGTGGGGTCCCTGAGGTCCCCACGCAAGCCCAAGGTTGCCGCCAACCTCCTCCGGGAATATGCTTTGGCTGATTGAGGGGTTGAGATGGCCGGCCATTCCAAGTGGGCGAACATCAAGTACCGCAAAGGTGCGCAGGATCGCAAGCGCTCCAACCTTTTCTCCAAACTGACCCGCGAGCTCATCGTCTGCGCCCGCCAGGATCCTAACCCGGACACCAACCCCACCTTGGCGGCGGCGATCGAGCGAGCCCGCGACGCCAATATGCCCAAAGAGAACATCGAGCGGGCCATCAAGAAAGCCGCCGGGGGGGTGGAAGGGGCCCAGTACCACGAGGTGGTCTACGAGGGGTATGGCCCGGGTGGGGTGGCCATCTACCTCCGTGCCCTGACCGACAACCGCAACCGGACCGCGGCAGCTGTGCGTCACCTCCTGGAGAGCCACGGGGGTTCGTTGGGCGGTGAAGGCAGCGTGGCCTGGCAGTTCGAGCGCCGGGGCGTCATCGAGGTGGCCGAGCTCCCCGAGGGGATGGACAAGGAGGCCTTGGTGTTGCTCGGGGCCGAGGCCGGGGCCGAGGACTTTGCCGAGGAGGACAAGAACCTGACCTTCTACACAGCTCCAGGGCAACTGGCGAAAGTTCGGGATGCCCTGCAGGCGGCCGGGGTGAACATCGCCCGGGCGCGGATTGCCTTGCTTCCCAAGGCCACCGTGCGGGTGGAGGGAAGGGACGCTGAGAAGCTGCTCAAGCTCCTGGATGAGCTGGACGACCAGGAAGACGTGCAGGAGGTTGTGGCCAACTTCGACATTCCTGACGACGTGTTCACAAGGGTGGAAGGAGGCTAGGGATGAAAGCTGTCCTGGTGGTGGCGGTTGTGGCAGCGGTGGGGCTTGGGGTTTGGGCGCGGGAGCCCGATCCTGTCCCGCTCATCCATGGGCTGGCGTCGCTGGCCATCCCCGGTCTTGGGCAGTACCTGAACGGGGAGTACAACAAGGCCCTGGTTCACTTCGCTGTGGACGTGGGCATCGTGGTGGGTGGGTGGTACTTGGTCTCGGTTCTTCCCTACTACGGGCCGTTCTCCCTGTACTGGGGGCTGGGGTTGGCCCACACGGCCTGGGCGCTGTACTCGGGCTGGGACGCCTACACCGTGGCCCTCCGGCAACGGGGTCTGAGCTTGGAACTCAGGCCCCAGGGCTTGAGCTTCGGTTTCAACTTCTAGGCCAGAGAACCCAGACGAGCAGCAGGAGCACAACTGCAGGCCAGACCGACCGTGGCCTCACGGGGGTGGCCTGGCGGTGGACAGTGTAGTTCGCGAGCCCGCTCTCGGTCAGCGTAACGATCCCGACGGCCTCGCCCCGGTGGCCAGCTTGGACGATGGGCACGTGGCCTACCCACGAGGGGCTTTCAAGAACCAGGTGGTGGTGCCCGAGAATGAGGAGGTCGCACTCAGGCAGGTGGGCCGCCAGGGCCTGGGCACGCGACACGTCCAGGTGGGCCAGGAGTATGAACACATCGTGAGGTGGCGCTTCGGCCAGGGTAGAGCGGATGCTGGCCAGGGGATCGAGAAGCTCCCAACCCGGCCAGACGAGGGCGAGATCCCACAACACCCCCAGGACAAGCACCCGCACTCCGCGCTTCTCGACCAGGGCCCACCGTTGGGTGGGAAGATCGGAGCGGAGGTTTGTAGCTAGAACGGGGAACGGGGCAGAGGCCACCAGTTCCCGGAGAAGCGGAGGACCGAGGTAGCTTCGTGGTTCCCGAGGACCATGGCATCGTAGCCCACGCGGGGCATGGCGTTGAGCGTGGTCCAGGCCTCCGCTGCTGCGGTGGCTCTGTGCGTGTCTTCCCATGTGTCCCCGGCGTCAAAGATCAGGTCGGCCTCGGCGAGGAGTGAGGCCCAGCCGTCCAGGCGCGACGCGTAGGCGTGGAGGTCGTTTGTGAACGCGATTGCGATCTCCCAGCCTCGCGCCGGAGCCCAGATGAGAAGGGTTAGAAGTAGAGCCCACACCATAGGGTGAGTCCTCCTTGGCGGATGAGGGCTGCCGCCCAGAGGCGACTCCAGCGGACCCGCAGCCCGCAGGCGTTGTCGTCTCCCAACGATCCCCACAGGGAGAGGTGGGGGGAGGCCATGATCTCCCACGCCAAGTTCAAGTCAGGGAAGCCCCGCACGAGAGCAAGCCAGGCAGGCCCAACCGCCCGTCCGAGGGCGAGCCGGGGTGGGAGTTCGGTCCAGGCAAACCACGGCCCGCGAAGGAGGTGGAGCCGGCCGCTTAGGAAGGGCTCGCCCACACTGAGGAGGAGCTGAACCGGGCCGATCGGGAGGGCGAACCAGGCTGGGGGCCAACGGCCACGGCGCCGCCCCCGGCCATGGCCAATGGCACGCTTCCCAAGGTCCACAAGAACG
>CAKZKH010000039.1 GCA_937122485.1 uncultured bacterium
TGGTTCCCGCGTTCGCTCAAGTCACCTATGCTCAGGCGGTGCAAATTCCGCAAGGAGATGAGCTTGCCGACGATGATCTCGCTGCGATCGAGGGCGAGGCAGCGCCAGTGGTGGTGGCACTCGCGCCGAAGGCAGCAAAATGGATCGTCGGCGCACTAGTCGCGGCAGAGATGGCAGTGCATAGAGGCTGCAACCGAGCAGTCGAAGTCGCCCTGACTCTGGCAACAAGCGCCCGGAACTTCACCCAGAGTCACCCACTCGCGACCAACTTAACGCTCTCAGGGACAGTGGGCGGCTTGCGGGGCGGGTTGGACTCGAAGAAGGAGACGGCCTTAGGGAGGTTGGGAGACGCAGTTAGAGGGGCCGGTTTGGCTCTCGCCGTTACCCTGACGGGTCATGTTCTGACCACGAGGCCGAGCTCGCCTCCGCCGCGTCTCCCGCTCGATGAGAACTGGGTGCCGTAGGATACTCGCCGGGCGATGCGGCCCCGAAGGGAGGGGACCCTTGAGGCGCTTGCTCCCCATGAAAAGGAGTGTAGTGGCCCCGATCCTCGCGATCGGCTGGACCCTAGGGCTTATGCATATTGGGGGGTGGGAATCTCGCTATGGGGAGTGGCCATGGTGGCGCGTTCTGGCAGAGGCTGCGATGTTGTACGTGGTGGGACTTGTGCTGCTGTGGGGAGTACCTGTGTTCCTGGAGAGGCGTGCACCAAGGAAATAGCACACCTAGCAGCCCGTGTGGGTACTGACCCGGTCTGGGCCTAACTTGTGACGCGCATCGAGGATGACTGCCCGCGACGGACGGCGCCAGCGGCCAGCACCCCTCTCCACCCTTAGGAGGTCGCCCATCCTGGCTCCCACGACACGCCGGCCCGCCACAGCTTGAGCAGGTTGTGTACCGCACAGTCCAGCATCCACAACGCCCGCACCTTCGCCATCCCCCGCAGCAGGAACTGCCGTAACCCTCGCCCCTCCTTGATCTGCCCGAACACCGGTTCCACCGTCCTCTCCCGCATCCGGTACCGCTCTTTGTTCTCCGGCAACCGTAGCGCGTACCCCATCTTCTCCCGCAGGGACGCCTCCGGAGAGGGGGGGTGGTGGTACCGGCTTCTCCTCCCGCCACATCCTGTGCCGCACCTTGTCCGGAGGGATCAGTGCCTCGATCCCCCGCTGGGCCAAGAACCCAACGTTCTTCTCGCTCCAGTACCCTGCGTCCGCGAGCACCTCCCCGGGACGTTTCCCCATCACCCGCTCCACCTCGTCCATCAGGGGGGCCATCTGCCCCACGTCCCCCGCCTCGTTCGTGAGCTCGCAGGCCACGATGACCTGGCTCGCGGTGTCCACCGCCGCTTGCGCGTTGTAGCCTTGGATGAACGCCTTGTCGGCCGACACCATGATCCGGGACTCGGGGTCGGTGAAGTTCCGCTGCGCCCGTGCCTTGGGCGTGGACCGTTGGGGGTTCTTGCGCGGTCGGTACGCCTTCCCTTGGCCCTCCGCCTCCTGCCTCCGCTCCTCCTGCTCGGCCTGGGCTGGCGCTCTTGCCTCCTCCTCCAGGGCCCGCTTCGCCTCCTGGATCGCCTGAAGCCTCCTCTGGGCTGTCCGCAGGCGCTCGGGCAACTCCTCGGGCCGCCCAGGTCCGTACGTCCCCTGTTCCTCCTGGTCGCTGGCCTCGGCCTCCTGGAAGTACCGCTCGATCTCCCCCCGCAGCCGCTCTTCCTCCATCTTCATCCGCCCGTAGCTCATCGCCGCGTGCCTGGAGGCGTGGGCCTTGATCTTCGTCCCGTCGATCGCCACCTGCCCCAGCTTCACCAGCCCTGCCGCTTGCGCCAGCTGCACCGTCTGCACGAACAGGTCCCCCAGGGCTGTGATGTGCCGGCGCCGGAACTCCGACAGCGTCCAGTGGTCCGGCTGCTGGTTCCCGGAAAGCATCCGGAACGCCACGTCTTCCCCCAGCGCTCCCTCCACCCTCCGCGAGGAACGGACCCCCCGGGCAAACGCGTACAGCCACACCTTGACCATCATCCGTGGGTGGTACGGGGGCTGACCGCCGTCCTCCTTGTACGAGGCGTAGATCGCCCCCAGGTCAAGCTGGTCTACCACCTGATCGATGAAGTGCGCCAGATGCCCGGGAGGCAGCCAGTCCTTGGGCGATGGCGGCAACAGGTAGTCCTGCCCTGGCTCGTACGGCTTGAACCTCTTCATCGCTCCTCCCCTCTGTCTCCTCAGGTTGTGGGCTCAGGGTAGCGGGTTCTCACACGGGCTGCTAGGTCCGCCGCGAGCTTGGGATCGTCCGCGTGGCCCAGGGTGCACAACACCCGCTGGCGGGCCTTGCCCTCGACGCGCTTGTTTTCGACGAGCTCCCAGGTACGTGACCACCGATCCGTCCTGGTTGCGGCGCTTCTCCCGCACGAACGTGACGCCGCATCCCACAGCACAACAGACCTACAGGGAAGAGGACATGCGTCCCATTCGTGGCACCACAAGAGCGCCCTCAACTTCCTCTACGAGCGTCGAAAACGCGGTCCGGATGGATCCGAGGGTCCGAAAACCGCCCTCAAGAGTTCAAAGTCGGGTCAGTATCCGGGCCGCTGCGCCTGGGGAGACTACCGATACCCAGCCGCGTGAGCAATGCTGCTGCCTGAATCGGGTCGGCGGGGGGCAGCGCGCCTGGCGCTGCGGGTTGGAGGAAGACCGGTTCCGCAACTCAGATCGTCCCCCGAGTTCGTGGGCGAGGCCCGCTTGAGGGGTACGCTGTGCCAGGTGCCGGTACTCCGGCGCACCAAGGCGCCAGGGTTGACAAGCGTCACGTGACACGTTATGGTCCGTAAGCGATCAAGACCTTCGCGGACCGACACACAGGGGAGTTGTTCCGCACGGGTCGGTCCAAGAGGCTGCCGCCGGCTATCGTACGGCGAGCGAGGAGAAGGCTTGAGTACATCGATCTGGGGACGCACCCAGATGACCTTCGCGTTCCCCCGGGGAATCGACTCCACAGGCTCCGGGGTGACCGCGAAGGTCAACACGCGATCGCCATCAACGACCAATGGCGCATCTGTTTCCGGTTTGCTGAGGGCGAAGCTTACGACGTTGAGGTTACGGGCTATCACTGAGGGGGGTGACCCATGAGCATTCCCAGCACAAGGAAGAAGGAGGTCAGGCCCATCCACCCAGGCGAGATGCTGCGGGAGGATTTCCTTCCCGACTACCGCCTTACGGTTTCGGGACTCGCGGAGGCGCTCGGTGTCTCGCGCCAGACGGCAAACGAGTTGCTTCGCGAGCGGAGATCCGTGAGCCCGCAGATGGCGCTCCGACTCTCGCGTCTGTTTGGCAACTCGCCCGAGTTCTGGCTGAATGCCCAGCAGGCCGTCGATCTGTGGGATGCTGGCCAGGAGGTCGGGCCCGAGGTGAAGCGGATCAAGCCCTTGACCGTTGCGTAGGGAGCGGTCGCCCCTACCCGCCTGGCTCCTGTTGTTTGTCTCCGGGGGAAGTCGTAGGCAGGTTGACTGTCTCGGCCGGAGCCAGCAGCGGGTTGGTCTGCCGCTACCCGGGGAGTCCCGGGCTGTGGAGGGCAGGATGATCAGCTGCAGCAGGGTAGCGAAGACGTACGTGGTCCGCGAGCGAGCGGGCCTCTTCCGCCGCGGGGTGCGGCGGGAGATCGACGCCCTGCACGGGATCGATCTTGAGATTGGGCAAGGCGAGTTCGTGGGGCTCCTCGGCCGCAACGGCGCCGGGAAGACCACGCT
>CAKZKH010000040.1 GCA_937122485.1 uncultured bacterium
TACAACAAGATCGTGGACGCGGTGATGCTGGCCGCGGCGTGGAAAAGGGAGGGCCGATGGAAGCCCAACGCATCGCTGTAGGCAAAAGCGTCCTCAAACTCGATGCTTTGGCGTTGGCCACAGGCCAGCCCAAGTTCACCCTGGACCTCGACGTCCCGGGTTGCTTGGTGGGCAAGATTCTCCCCTCCCCCCACGCCCATGCCGAGATCGTCTCGATCGACACTGGGGAGGCGGAAAAAGTCCCCGGAGTGCGTGCCATCCTCCACTTTGGCAACACGGAAAGGATTCCTTACACCACGGCCGGGCAGGGCTGGCCCGAGCCCTCCCCTTACGACACCGTCCTGTTCGATCGCAAGGTGCGGTTCGTGGGGGACCGGGTGGCGGCTGTGGCCGCGGAAACGGAAGAGGCCGCGGAACAGGCCCTGGCGAAGATCAAGGTGGAGTACAAAGTGTTGCCCGCGGTGCTCACCATAGAAAAAGCCCTGGCCGGAGGAGCTCCCGTCATCCACGACGAGGCTGACTGCGAAGGCGTCTACGATCCCAAGCACAACATCGCTGCCGCGGTGGATATCCCCGTGGGGGATGTAGCCAAAGCGTTGGCGAAAGCGACCCATCGGGTTGAGGTCAGCTGCGAAATTCCCTATTTCCAGCACGCGGCGCTGGAGCCCCACTGCGTGATTGCCTACTTTGATGAGGACGGGAGGCTTGTCCTGCGCACGGCCACCCAGGTGCCGTTCCACGTGCGGCGGATTGTGGCCCGGGTGCTTCGACTTGATCCCAAGCAAGTTCGGGTGATCAAGCCCCGCATCGGGGGGGGATTTGGCAGCAAGCAAGAGGTTATTCTGGAGCCGATTGCGGCGGCCCTGGCCTTGCGCACAGGCCGGCCGGTGAAGCTGGCCTACTCCCGAGAAGAGGTGTTTGTGGCCAGCCGCACCCGCCACCCCATGAAGGTGACGGTCCAACTGGGGGCCGACGAGCGCGGTGTGGTTCAGGCCCTGGACATGGAGGCCCTTTCCAACACCGGGGCCTATGGGACTCACAGCCTCACCGTGCTTTCCAACGTGGGATCCAAGACCTTGCCTTTGTACAACAAGGCTCAGCACCTGCGGTTCCACGGCAAGGCGGTGTACACGAACCTGCCTGTGGCCGGGGCGTACCGCGGCTACGGGGCCACCCAAGGGTACTTCGCCCTGGAGGTGGCCATGGACATGCTGGCCGAAAAATTGGGGATGGACCCCTTGGAGCTGCGGCTGAGAAACCACATCCGTGCTGGGGAAACTTCGCCCATTTTCGAGAAGATCGGGGAAGGGCGGGAGGGCAAGGCCCAGGTGGTGCGGTCCTGCCAGCTGGAGGAGTGCTTGAGGCTGGGGGCCGAGCGCATCGGGTGGTACGACAAGCGAAGGAGCCCGCGGCGCGAGGGTCCGTGGGCCTATGGGGTAGGCCTGGCCTGCGCCATGCAGGGCTCGGGGATCACCGGGATCGATATGGCTGCCGCCACCTTGGTCATGCAGGACGACGGGACCTTCCGGCTTTTGGTGGGCGCCACCGACATCGGAACCGGGTCGGACACCATCCTGGCCCAGATTGCCGCCGAGGTGTTGAGCGTCCCCGTGGACAAGATCTTCGTGTACTCCTCGGACACGGACTTCACCCCCTTCGACACCGGGGCCTACGCCTCCAGCACGACCTACGTCTCTGGCAACGCGGTCCTCAAGGCGGCCCAGGAGGTGCGGAACCAGATCCTGGAGGTGGCCGCCCAGGCCTTGGCCGAGCCGGTGGATCACTTGGAGTTGGCAAGCGGACGGGTTGTGAGCTCCAAGACAGGCAAGGCTTTGACCTTGCAGGAAATCGGTCACCGGGCCATCTACGTGGTCCACCAGCGGCAGATTGCAGCCACGGCCTCGTTCACCTGTCCAGAGTCCCCCCCACCGTTTGCTGCTTTCTTCGCCGAGGTGGCGGTGGACACCGAGACCGGGGTCGTGCGCTTGGAGCGCTTCGTGGCCGCGGTGGACTGCGGAGTGGCGATTCATCCAAAACTGGCCGAGGGGCAAGTCGAAGGGGCCGTGGTCCAGGGCATTGGCCATGCCCTGTACGAGGAGATGCACTTCTCCCCAAACGGGCGGTGCACCAACCCTAACTTCTTCGACTACAAGGTGCCCTACGCCCTGGATGTGCCCCCCATCGAAACCATCCTCGTCCCCTCCCATGAGCCCACCGGGCCGTTCGGGGCCAAGTCCGTGGGGGAGGTAGGGATCAATGGTCCGCTACCGGCTATCTCCAACGCCATTTATCAGGCAACAGGGGTGCGGCTGACCCGCGCCCCGTTTGGCCCCCAGCGCCTGCTGGGTGCGCTCAAGGGAAGGAGGTGAGACAAGGTCAGAAACTCTGGTCCAAGAGTCGTTAAGTCAGACCCATTTCAAGGAGGGAGCCGATGAAGCGAGTTGTTGTAGCGGGAGTGCTGGTATTGGGGATGGTGGTGCTGGGGCTGGGACAAGCGCGCGTTCCCCTGAAGTTCACGTTGGATTGGGCCTTTCAAGGCCCCCAAGCCCCGTTCCTTCTTGCCCTGTACAAGGGGTACTACGCCGAGGAAGGGTTGGACGTCACCCTTGACCGGGGCTACGGTTCGGCGGACGCGGTGAGCAAGATCGCCAGCGCAGCCTACGATATTGGTTTTGCCGACATCAACTCCATGATCGAGTTCAACGTTCAGAATCCTCAACAGGCTTTGATCGCCATTGCCATTGTCTACGACTACCCGCCCTTTTCCCTGGTGACCCTCAAGGGTCGGGGAATCGCTGAGCCCAAGGACATCGTGGGGAAGAAGATCGGGGCTCCGGCTGGGGACGCCTCCCGCCGGCTGTTTCCCTTGTTCGCCCGGGCTGTGGGCATTGATCCCGCAGCGCTGGGGGAGTGGACCACCATGACCCCCGCCTTGCGGGAACCCATGCTTCAGCAGGGTCAAGTGGACGTGATCAGCGCGCACTTTTTCACCGCCGTGCTCAACCTCAAGGCCATCGGTGTGGCGGAAAAGGACATTCAGGTGTTCCTGTACGCCGACTATGGCGTGGACGTGTACGGGAACGCGGTGATGTGCGCGCCCAAGCTGCTCCAGGAGAAGCCCGAGGCGGTGCGGGGGTTCCTCCGGGCCCTCACCAAGGCCTGGAAGGAGACCATTGCCGACCCCAAGGCGGCCATCGCCTACGTGAAGAGAGCCGACCCCCTCATCGATGAGCGGGTCGAACTCGAACGCCTGCAACTGGCGATCGACGTGTGCATGCTCACCCCGGATGTGCGGGCCCGGGGCTTCGGGGATGCCCGTCTGGTGCGCCTGGCCGGTGCGATCCAGTTGGTGGCCCAAGCGTTTGGGCTGGCCACCGTCCCTGCTCCGGAGACGGTGTTCACCAACGCTTTCCTTCCCCCGTTGGCCGATCGCTTGCCACCGCGCTGAGTGAGGGAGGGGCCGCGGCGACGGCCGCGGCCCCCTTTCTTGGCCATGAACACCGCTCACAGTGCCGAGGGTCTCGCGGTGGAGTTTCGCGAGGTGTCCCTGCTTTACCGGTTTCGCCACAAACTCACCCTGGCCCTGGAGAACCTCAACCTCGAGGTGGGGCCGGGGGAGTTCGTGGCCGTGGTGGGCCCCAGCGGCTGCGGGAAAACCACACTCCTCAAGCTTGTGTCGGGGCTTCTGCTCCCCACCAAAGGGGAGGTGCGGGTGGAAGGCGAGCCCGTGCGGGGTCCGCT
>CAKZKH010000041.1 GCA_937122485.1 uncultured bacterium
CCCGGCTCCACCTGGTACTGCTTTCCTCCAATTTCCACAATCCCGTACATTCTGTCAGCCACCTTATGTCGAGGATAGTTCCTTGTGCAGAGCCCAGCAAGGCTACCTGATCGGCGCGCCAGGTTCCACCTGGCGATCCGGGGAAAGCACCGCCAGGTCTCCGCCCGAAGCCGCAAGGATCATGCACTCCGACCGGATCCCCCGGATGACCGCGGGCTTGAGATTGGCAACGACCGCCACAAGTTTACCCTGAAGTTCCTCCAGTTTGTAATGCGGGCGAACCCCAGCCACGGCCTCGGCCCGCCGGTCCCCCAGATCGATCACCAGCTTGTACAGCTTGTCCGAACCGGGGATCTCTTCTGCGGCCACGATTCGGCCCACCCGAAGATCCACCCTCTTGAACTCCTCGAGCGAAATGAGCCCCTCTTCCTTCATGGCCTGGTACCTCCTCTTGAGATCCTCAACATCCACATGGGCGAGGGGAGGCTGAGGTTGAGCGCTGAGACGCCGACCGCCCACACCCTCCCCCACACCCGCCAAGGTCGGAGCCGCCAACCCCAAGTTCCCGTAGATGCCCTGGGAGAAGGAGGGAACAAACGGCTCAAGGAACACAGCCAATCCCTGCACGAGCGACACAGCCGAGGCCACAGCCCGTTCATCTCCGGTCCTCCACGGCTGCTTTCGCTGGAAGTACTCGTTGCCCACCCCGGCAAGGTCGGCAATGGCCCGCACAGCCGGCGCCAGCTCCCCCCCCCACGCCGCGGCCTCCAACTTCCTCCCCACAGCTTCCAGAGCCTGCCGCACCTCCGGGTCGGGAGGGAAATCCGGCACAACACCCCCGTGCCGGTTCCACACGTACGACAGAACCCGGTGGACAAAGTTGGCGATGTTGTTCACCAACACTCCGTTGACCACCTTGTCGAACTCCTCCCAGGAGAACTCCACGTCCTTGGTCTCAGGGCGGTTGTAGAACAGGTAGAACCTCCAGTACACGGAGGGCAGCAAAGCGAGGGCCTCGTCTGCGTAGATCCCCACCCGGCGCGTCTTGGAAAACTGCTCGCCTCCGATCCAGTTGAGGTACTCCGTCGCTGCCACCTGGTCCGGCAAGTGGTATCCCTGGCCCGAGGCAAGGAGCATCGCCGGGAGGATCACCGTGTGGAAGGGGATGTTGTCTTTGCCCTGCGTGTACAGGTGCCAGACCTCGTCCCCAAACCAAAACTTTCGCCACCCCTCCGCATCTCCCCGGTTTTGGAAGTACTCCATGGTCGCCGAGATGTAGCCCAGGACCGCCTCTGCCCACACGTAGATGACTTTGCCTTCCGCCCCCGCGAACGGGGCAGGGATACCCCACTGGATGTCCCTCGTCACAGCCCGAGGCCGCAGACCTTCCTTCACCATCCGCTCGGTGAACAG
>CAKZKH010000042.1 GCA_937122485.1 uncultured bacterium
AAGGATGGTCCATTGTAAGGGTTCGAGGGCAAAAAACCAATCTTCGGGTCGTTCACAGCCCTTTACCTTGTCCCTCGTTCCACCTAAGATCTTGTTGTGGTGGACCTATGGCGGAGATGACGGGTGTACGGACGGTGCGGGCCCCACGGGGAACTCAAATGTCGTGCAAGGGATGGCTGCAGGAAGCGGCGCTCAGGATGCTGATGAACAACCTCGATCCCGAGGTGGCCGGGGATCCTGCCAACTTGATCGTTTACGGCGGGACAGGCAAAGCGGCCCGCTCGTGGGAGGATTTCGACCTCATCGTGCAAAGCTTGCGGCAGCTGGGAAACGACGAGACCCTGGTGGTGCAATCCGGCCGGGCGGTCGCCATCTTCCGCACCCACGAGGATGCCCCCCGGGTGGTCATTTCCAACGCCATGCTCGTTCCCGAGTGGGCCACTTGGGACAAGTTCCGGGAGCTCGAGCGGCTGGGGCTCACCATGTACGGGCAGATGACGGCCGGGAGCTGGATCTACATCGGCACGCAGGGGATTCTGCAGGGCACGTACGAGACCTTGGCCGAATGCGCCCGCCAGCAGTTCAACGGCACCTTGCGGGGGAAGTTCGTTCTCACCGCGGGTTTGGGCGAAATGGGCGGAGCCCAACCGCTGGCCATCACCATGAACGAAGGCGTAGGCCTAATCGTGGAAATCAACCCCGAAAAGATCCAGCGCCGTCTGAAACTGGGGCAGCTGGACACCTGGACCTCCTCCCTGGACGAGGCCCTCAAAATCGTGATGGAGCACAAAAGGAAAGGGGAGTCCATCTCCGTGGGGCTCTTGGGCAACGCCGCCGACGTCCACCCCGAGCTTTTGCGCCGCGGCATCATCCCCGACGTGGTGACCGACCAAACTGCGGCCCACGACGAACTGCACGGCTACGTGCCGGGCGGCCTCACCTACGAGGAAGCCCGCAAGCTCCGAAACACCGATGTCCCGCAGTACATCGAGCTTTCGTACCAGTCTATGGTTCGCCACACCCAGGCCATGGCGGAGATGAAACAAGCGGGGGCCGTGGTGTTCGACTACGGCAACGCTCTGCGGGCCCAAGCCGAGAAAGGGGGGCTTCCCCACGCGGTGGCCTTCTCCTTCCCCGGGTTCGTCCAGGCCTACATCCGCCCGATGTTCTGCGAGGGCAAGGGCCCCTTCCGCTGGGTGGCCCTGTCCGGGGACCCCAAGGACCTGGGGCGCACCGACCGCGCCATCGTGGAGCTGTTCCCCAAGGACGAGGGCCTGCGGCGGTGGATCGAGAAGGCCCAGGCCAAGGTGCGGTTCCAGGGCTTGCCCGCCCGCATTTGCTGGCTGGGGTACGGGGAACGGGCACAAGCCGGGCTGCGGTTCAATGAACTGGTGCGCAGGGGCGAGGTCCAGGCCCCGATCGTGATCGGCCGGGATCACTTGGACTCCGGCTCCGTGGCTTCCCCGTACCGGGAGACGGAGGGGATGAAAGACGGCTCCGACGCCATTGCCGACTGGCCGATCCTCAACGCCCTCCTCAACGCGGTGGCCGGGGCGACCTGGGTTTCCGTACACCACGGCGGGGGCGTAGGGATTGGCAAGAGCCTCCACGCGGGGATGGTGATCGTGGCCGACGGGACCGCAGCGGCCGACCGGCGCCTGGAGCGGGTCCTCACCGTGGACCCTGGGCTGGGGGTGGCCCGTCACGTCGACGCTGGCTACGAAAAGGCCCTTCGAGTAGCCCGAGAGCGGGGCGTGCGCATCCCCCGCCACGGCCTCTAGGTTCCCTTCACGCGCTCCAGGAAGGCCAAAGCGGCCAGGGTCTTGGCGTCGCCCCGGCCTTTTCTCGCCTCAGAGAAGATCTCCTCCGGGGAGAGGAACTCGAGGGCTTCAATCTCCGAGCGGGGTTCGGGTCGGCCCGTCCAATCCGTGACAGAAAAAAGGTAAATCCGCTCGGCGGCATAACCCGGCGAGGGGTAGAGGAGACCCAGGAACTTCCACCGGCCTCCCTCAAGCCCGGTTTCCTCCTCAAGCTCCCGCTGGGCGGCCTTGAGGGGCCTTTCCCCAGGTTCCAGCACCCCGGCGGGGATTTCCCACAGGGCTTGGCCTGCTCCTTCCCGGTGTTGGCGCACGGCAAGGACCCGGTTCGTGGGCTCTAGGACCAACACCGCCACAGCTCCGGGGTGGTGGACGACCTCCCGCACCCCCTGGGGATGGGGGCGCAATTCCACAGCCAGGAGGCGACCCCGAAAGGCGAACCGCGGCCCGTCAGGGTCCGTCATCGTCCCGGGATCGTAAGCGCACCAGGTGGGACATCCCCACGAGCCCAAGCACGAGGCCCCCCATGGACAGGCCAAACGCCACCAGACTCAGCAGGAGCGTGGCCGGGATCAGCCCCAGGACCATGAGAAACGCCAGAGCGGTGGCCAACACCATCGCCAAACCTCCGACCACGATTTGGACGATGGGGGACCGCAAGCTCAGCCCCGGTACAACCAGCACTTCACGTAGTGCCCGGGCTCAGGCTGGAAATCGGGGGGTACTTGCTTCTCGCACAACCCCTCGATGCGCTGGGGGCAACGGGGGTGGAACCGGCACCCCGAGGGAGGGCTCACCAAACTGGGGGGTTCCCCCGGCGGCACGTTTCGGTAGCGCCGGGCGTTTTCCGGATCGGGGTCGGGGATGGCGGCCAGCAAGGCCCGGGAGTAAGGGTGGAGGGTGTTGTGGATGATTTCGCGCACGTCGGCCTTCTCCACAAACCAGGCCGCGTACATAATGAACACCCGCTCGGAGAAGTACCGCACGGTGGATAGATCGTGGGTGATGTAGATCACCCCCAAGTCGTGGGCTTTCTGAATCCGGCGCATGAGCTCCAGGATTTCCACCCGTACCGAAGCGTCCAGCATGGAGACCGGCTCGTCGGCCACGATCAGCTTGGGTTTGAGCACCATGGCCCGGGCGATGACCAGCCGCTGCTGCTGCCCGCCGGAAAGCATGTGGGGGAACTTGGGGAGGAAGTCCTCCACCGGGGTAAGGCGCACTTCCTCCAACACCTCCCGCACCCGGTGTTCTCGCTCGGCGGGCGTTCCCACCTTGTTGATGACCATGGGTTCTTCCAAGATCTTGCGCACGTTGAGGAACGGGGGGAGAGCTCCATAAGGGTCTTGCTGGACGAAACCGACTTGGGAGCGGAACCAGGCCAGGTGGCTGGCCCGCAGGCCGTCCATTTTCTTGCCCTCGAACACAATCTGACCCTTGGTGGGGGGCACCAGGGCGATGATCGTCTTGAGGAGGGTGGACTTACCCGACCCGCTTTCGCCTACCACAGTGAGCGCCTCACCCTGGCGAAGATCGAAGGTCACGCCGTCCACAGCCTTGACGTATCCGGCGTGGAAGAACCCCCAGCGCTTGAGCTCGTACCACGTGTGCAGATCCTTCACGGAGAGAAGGACTTTGTTGTCCATCGGCTTCACCTCAGGCCTTGGCGTACAGCCAACACTTCACGATGTTCCCGTCGCCCACGGTGTACGTTGGCGGCTCGTCGTCGCAGCGGGAGAACCGCTTGGGGCAGCGCTCCTTGAACCGACAACCCGTGGGGGGAGAAATCAAGCTGGGGGGCTGCCCCGGGATGAACTCCAGCTTCTTGTCCTCTCGCAAGGTGGGGACGCTGGCCATGAGCATCCGGGCGTAGGGGTGCAAGGGCTCCCGGTAGCCGATCTCCGCGTTGCTCTTCTCCACAATCTGCCCGGCGTACATGAACACCACCTCGTCGGCCAGGTCGCTGGAGGTGGAGATGTCGTGGGTGATGAGGACGAAGCTCACCTGGAACTGGTTTTTCACGTCTTTGAGGGCGTTGAAGATGTTGGCCTGGGTGAGCATGTCCAGGGCCGAGGTGGGCTCGTCGAGGAGGATTAAGTCAGGATTGGTGACCAAGGCCATGGCGAGAATAGCCCGCTGGCGCATGCCCCCGGAGAGCTCGAAGGCGTAGCGAAACAAGAAGTCCTCGGGAACGCCCACCAGCCGGAACATCTCCCGGGCCCGGGCCAGGGCTGCTTCTTTGCCCATCTTCAGATGAATCGTCAGGGGTTCGGCCACCTGGTAGCCCACCTTGAGCACGGGGTTGAGGGCGTTCATGGCCGCTTGGGACACCATGGAGATCTTGCGCCAGCGCACGTTCTGGCGAAACCACTCCTCGCTTGTCTTCATCACATCGGTTCCGTTGAGCCACACCTCCCCGGTAAAGGTGTGGACGTTGCGCGGCAGCAGGCGCAAGATGGCCCGGGCCAGCGAGGTCTTGCCACATCCCGACTCCCCCAGGACCGCCATGGACCGGCGCCGCCCCAGTTCGAAGCTGACCCCGTCCACCGCCTGGACCACGCCCTTGGTCGTCCGGAAGTACAGGCGGAGCTCCATGGTGCGCAGAAGGGGGCCCGTGTCCACCGCGGTGGCTGGTCGTGTTTGGTCCAACGTCTGCGGTTGTTGGTTCGTCATATCGTTCTCAACCTCGGATTGAAGATGCGGTCCAACGCAAAGCCCACCAAGGCGAAGGCGAACCCGGTGACCATGAGGAGGAGCGCGGGCTGAACCACCCAGTGGTAGTGGCCCTGCAGGAGAGCCTCAATGTTGGATTCGTTGAGGACCTTCCCCCAGGTGGGGAGGCTTGGGTCGCCCAAGCCCAAGAAGGACAGCGAGGCCTCCAAAAACACATACCCGGGGATGGCGTTCACAAACCCCGGGATCAGCACGGGGAGCACACGGGGGATGAGGTAGCGGAAGATGATCCGCCGGTTCTTGGCCCCGTAGGCCCGGGCCGCCTCGATGTACGGCGCCTCCTTGGCTTGAATGAACATGGAGCGGGCATTGAGCACGCCGCCCCCGAACATCCCCAGGATCAGCACCACCATGAGGATGGCCCAAATGGACTTGGAGAAGAACATGCCCACCATGATGTAGATGGGCAGAGCGGGCAGCACCATCCACACCCGGGTCACGAACTGCAGGGACGCGTCCACGCTCCGGCCATACCAGGCCGACACCGCCCCCAGCGTGAACTGGGCAACGCTGATCCCCACCGCGGCCACAAGCCCAAACACAAAGGCAATCGGCGTGCCCCAGAGCAAGGGCAGGGTCAGGTCCCGCCGCAGGTGGTCAGTCCCTGCCCACCCGTGCACCCGCCCGTACACCACCAACTTGGCGTCGAAGTCCGACCCTTCTTCAAACACATACCCCTCGATGACCACCTGGTAGTTCCCCTGGCGGGGTTTCGCCTCCGTTGGCGTCTTTCGCTGGGGAGGCGTGGTGAACAGACCGATCAAGGGGCTGCACCCCAAGTAGTCCCGAAGCGTTGGATCTGCCCCCAACAAGTACCGGTAGTCCGCGCGGAGAGATTCCTTCCTGAGGGGGATCTTCTCCCCCTCCGGGGTGACCCAGAACATCTCCACGTAGGGGCCGTAGCTGCGGAACTTGGTGGTGAGGAACAGGGTTACCTCAGGAGGAAAACCATTGTAGGTGTACTTGAAGGGCAGGGTGATGGTGAACTTCCCATCGGC
>CAKZKH010000043.1 GCA_937122485.1 uncultured bacterium
AGGCCCACCGGCGGCTACGTGGTGGAGGTCGAGGAGATTTGGGTTACAGAGGGCAAGGTATGGGTCCGGGTGGGGGTGACCCGCCCGGGGCCCGGGGACCCGGTGATCCAGGTTCTTTCGCAGCCATTTCACTTGGTGCGGCTGGCCCGGTTCGACCTCCCCGTGGAGTTCATTGTGGAGAGCGGTTCTGAGGCCGGTCGGGATTGAAAGAGCGCTTCATCCTGGGGCGGTTTAACAAACCTTCGTGGAGGGATAGGGGAGGGGACGAGTCGTAGGGGAACGTGAACATTTTCTTGATCTTGCGCCGGCGACTTAGACCTTGCTTGTAGGAACGCGGTTTTCCTATTGTCAAGGACCCAAAAGCCCTTTCTGTAATAAGGGTTACAGACCTTTGGCCACTGCCTCCCTATAATATTTGTGTCCAAAGGGGGCGATGATGAGGCCAATCGCTGGGAGCCTGGTTGTCTTTGTGGTCACGTGGGTTCTGGGATGGGGATCTACCCCTGTCCCTGCCGTCCGATGGGATTTCCAAGACGTTTCGGGATGGGAACCTTATGGACTATGGCGCGTGGTGGACGAGAGGGACCTCCGGGGCATGGCTGAAAGGATCCGCCCTTTTCCTTCCCCCACGCGGGCGTTCTACTTTGGTGTGGTTGACCCCGATACAGGAACGGGATCATACCATACGGGCTCTCGAGAGCAGGCGAAACTCTACTCCCCTCAAATCCTGGTGGGAGGAGGCAATCCGATCCAGGTGGGGGATCGCGTTCAAGTGAAGTTTCACTATTACCGTGAGGTGGAAAAATTTGACGGTCCCTACGACAAGACTGTGGCCCATTTGATTCTTCTAGACGGCCAAGGACGGATTTGGGACCCCGCAGTCGGTTCTTGGCGAACCTTGGGTGAGGGGGTCCAAGTCTTTTACAAGGACGCTAGAGATCCATCTTCCACGGCTTGGCAAGAGTTTGTCTCCCAGGAAATTGTGGTTCCTGACGGGACTACAAGCCTGCAAGTCTCGTTCTTCTTTGACTCCGTGGACCATTTGCACAACAGCTATCTGGGTTGGCTTATCGACAACGTGGAAATTCACCGCAGAGCTGCCCCATTGACGATCACCACAGACAAACTGCGCGATGGCCGTACGGACTGGTTTTATTGGGACAGGCTCGAAGCCCAGGGAGGTACGCCGCCCTACAGTTGGTCTTTGGGGCGAGGGTCGGTGCTTCCGCCAGGACTTGCACTGAACCGAGAGTCCGGGGATATCGAGGGTAAACCCACCGAAGCGGGGGAGTTCCGGATCGAGTTCGTGGTGACGGACAACAAAAGCCAAAGTGCCAGCAAATCGTTGACCCTGGTTGTGAGGCAAAAGGAAGGGGACGTGGCATGGAGAAGATGGTGGCCATTTTTCTCCGACTTGGCTGGGTGGACCGCAGAAGGATTGTGGCATTGGGAAAAGTTATCTGATCTCGAACCTGGGGGTGCTTACTTTGCCGTTGTCGGTGAAGGTCACTATGACACAGGGCGGCGCGTTTTCGGGAGCTTGCGCTCTCCGGATGTTGATATCAGCACGGAACAAGGTAGGGACCTCGAAATTTTCTTTTTGCACCGGCGCCAAGTGGAGGCCTACCCCGACGGGGGATATGACCGAACACTGGTCCAAGTCCGATTCTATAGCGGAACGAGCTGGGGAGACTGGACCACAATATGGTCCAAAGATTGCCAAGATGCGGGAGATTTCACGGTGGGCCTCATTGAAAGCGTCTTTACGCGCGTGCCTCCAAATGCCCAAAAGATGCAAATCCAGTTCTATTTTGATTCCGTTGACGCTCTTAACAACCGTTATCCAGGGTGGCTCTTGTACGTTGTCGAAGCGGCTACCTACAAGGGAAGGCTGAAGATCACCACTTCCGAGTTGCCCCCGGGCGAGTTGAGGGTTCCTTATTCGTTCGTGTTGAAAGCTGACGGAGGATCTTCTCCATATGGCTGGTCGGCCACAGGCCTTCCTGAAGGTCTGGGTATCGAGCGGGACACGGGCCGGATCCACGGGACCCCGCGCCAGGCTGGGACGTTCACCGTTCGGATCACGGTTGAGGACGGATCTGCAAATACCGCGACCAGGCAGTTCTCCCTTACGATCAGCCCCGAACAGGTCACCTTGTTCATGGAGGACTTCGAGAATTTCGTGGACGGGCTGAATTGGCTTCTCTTACCTCCCCGGCCCAGCCTGTGGCGAGTTGCCGACAAGGTTTGGTATGGAGGACAGAACGTGGTGCAGGGTCGGGCAGCCTACTACGGCACCGACGACTCCCACTACGATATCGGTGTGCGGACCAAGGGGGCTTTGACCTCCAAGCCGATCCCCTTGGCTGGAGCAAGCCACGTGAAGATCAGCTTTGACTACTGGCGGGAGGTCGAGTCCTACAGCGGTGAATACGACCAGACTTATGTGGAAGTCCGTTTCGGAAGTGGACCGTGGCACAAGATCTGGGGCAAGGACTCCAGAGACCCCTCCGAGAAAAAGTGGACCACTTATACGAGCTCAGGGATTACCGTTCCCAGCGGCGCCACCACGGTACAAATCCGGTTTGTGTTCGATTCCGTCGATCAATACAACAACCTTTACGTCGGGTGGATTGTGGACAACGTACGGATCACCAAGGCCACCAGCGGCTCGCCCCTTTCGGCTTGGGCTCAGGAGGGGGTGCCTGGCCAAGGAACCGTGCAGATCGGGGTGTTGAGCTTCCCCAATCCTGTGCGGGGTGTGGACACCACCACGTTTGTGGCCCGCGGTGTGGACGCCGAGGCCCTAAAGGTCGAGATCTACGACCTCTCGGGCCAGTTGGTCTACGCCCAGGAGGTCCCCGGCAACGAGCTTGTCTGGGGGACCGTGGACCTCCGCGGTCGGTACGTGGCCAACGGGGTCTACCTGTATCGGGCGTGGGTCAAGGTGAACGGAGCCTGGGTAGCTGTCGGCCTCCAACGGCTCGTCATCCTTCGCTAGGGAAAAAGGAGGACTAGGGCGGCCTGGCCATGCCAGGCCGCCTTTTTCTGAGGTCGCCAGGCCAAATCCCAAACGCCGGCCAGTCTAGGCTGGGAAGAAGGTGGCCCCACCGGTTGGCCCAAGAACCAAGGCCCATCCGAGGTGAAGCGAACCCAAGGGGCGCACGTCATCGGCAAAGGGGACAGCTGGGGTGGCCGCCTGGGCCGTTCACCCTTACGCGTAGGGAGACGTGCATGCCTGGACGGCGAGGAGACGGAGAATTCTAACGTGGAGCCTCTTGGCTGGAAAGCCCTGGGGGCTCGCGGAGAATTGTTTCGTAGGAGGAGAATGACCGTGGGGAGAACGTTGTGGCCGTTGGCGATGGCTGTGGGAGTCGGGGTGTTGGGGCTGGGAATGGGGCCTCGGGTGGGGACAAGCGTCGGGTGGGTGGACATGACCTTCCTCAACAACCAGCTGGAATTTGTCGCGAACCAGCAAGGGGCGGAGTTCTCCCCGCTCAGGGTCGCTTGGAGGTTGGGCTTGGAGGTGCCCGTCTGGTCTGTCTTCGCGGTGGGTGCGGAGGGGACCTTCGTCCGAGGGCAGGCTGGCGGGCGCGTAGTTCAAGAACAATACATTGTTTCCCTGTCGGTTTCTGCAGTTTTTGCGCTTGCCTTTGGTCTGTTGGGGTGGCCTGTGGAAGTCTCGCTGGGAGGCACGGGGTGTTGGGCCAGAGCGTGGGGGTTGGTCGACGGTTGGGGTTGGGGTCTGGGGGGGCGGGCGTCGTTGTGGACTCAACTCTTCAGCCTGGGGCCTATTCGGGGCGGTGTCCAGGTTACCTTGGTCTACCTGCCCATTCCCTCCCTGTACAATGAGAGGGGAAGGATCGAGTCCCGGGGTTGGCCTGGGGCGGACTTCACCGGGGTGTATCTAGGTGTGAGCCTGGGGTGGAAATGAGGCCGATAGGCAAGGGGATGGCACCGAACGTGGGGCGGGGCCTCCCTGGCTTCAACTGCCCAAGAGGCAACAGAAACGATGGACAACGGTCCGTTGTGGGGGTCGCCGGTTTCCCGGGTGTTGCAGACAAACTATGTTCCGCCGCGGAGGTATCCTGCGTTACAAAGGGGCGTCCGATGGCACAGTATGAGGAAAGCTTATGCTTCCCAGGCTCGTTCGTACCATGGTGGGCTTGGGCATGATGGACTCTAGATTCATGGGGAGGGACTCGATGAAGCCGCTGGTTGCGGGAGCACTAGCCCTTGTCGTGGTTTGTCTTGGGGCGGTGGCCCAGGCCCCAGACTTCAACAACCAGGAGCGGACCACGTTGGGCCGGGCCGTCCACCCGGGAGAGCGGTTTGTGGCCCAAAGGATCGTCGTGGTCAACAATGCGGCGAGCCCGGTGACGCTTGTGTCCTTGGCCGTGAGGAACCTGATTGAAGATGTGAGCGGTCTGACAGGCGAGTACTTGACGCGGATCGAAATTCGCCGTCGTGGAGACAATCGCCTCCTCGGGGAGGAAACCAGCCGCAATGCCCTGCGAGCTTTCACAGCCCGAGAGGGAGTCAGCATTTTCATAAGTGGAGATACGATTCCGCGCGGTTCGGCAGTCGAGCTGGAAGTCTACTTGACGCTGACGGTGACTGCGCCGCCCGGGGCAGCGGTCCGGCTGGCGTCGAAGGCGACGTACCAGGTCGAGGGCCAACCCCGGGGTGAGAGCGGCTGGGTCCCGACCACGACGAACCAGGTTTTTACTGTGTCCCTCGTTTCCTTCGCCAACGATCCCGAGGTACTCGGGGGCACGGTCTTCCCCGGGCAGCGGTTTTTGGCCCAGCGGGTTGTGGTCACCAACATGTCCGCCAACGAAGTCACCATCGATGAGATCAGGATCCGGAACTTCGCAGAGGCGTTCCCCCTTGGAGGAAGCTTCCTGAGCTCGGTGGAGGTCCGCCGGGGAGGGGACGGTTCGCTCCTGGGGCAGCAGACTGGTAGGTCTGAACTCGCGAAGTTTGTTACCCCGGACGGACTGAAGGTGACCCCCACGGCCAGCAATCGGGTGCCGGCTTACGCCCAGATCAAGCTAGAGATCTGGATGACGCTCACCACTGATGCGCCCCCGGGACATCGGATAGAGCTGGGAGCGCGTCTCTTTTACACTCCTCGGGTCTCCGGGGCACCCCAAGAGTACTCCGATTGGGTGCGAACTGGGGAGGCGCAGGCGTTCACCCTAGGAGGTCCGCAGGGCCTGGAGAAGGTGGAGGACGACCCGCTCACCAACCGCCACGTATACGAGGGTCAACGCTTCCTCGCCCAGCGGATCCGGCTCGGAGACCTCGATGCAGACCCCTATGAGGTGACCCTCACCTCGTTCTTGGTGCGGAACTCGGCCTTGGAGGGGGCGAGACTGGCCGACGAAAGGGTCGCCAAGATTGAGCTGCGAAGAGCAGCTGATGGCGCCCTCCTGGGGGAGACCACTGCGGTGGGGGGCTTGAGTTCCGGGGGAGTTCGAATCACTGCGACCGCCAACAGGACGATTTTGGACGACACGACGGTCATAGTGGAGGTGTGGCTGACGCTAAAGAGCCCCGTGCCCGATGGCCGCCAACTCAAGCTGGACACCACAGTGTGGCATAGCGAAGGTGGACGGTCCTTTGATCGTACAGTATTTGGGAACGCGGTGTTCACCACCGGGCCCGCCCGCACCGGGGGCCTGGAGAAGGCTGAGACCGTGAGAATTCGGGAGCGCCCGGTGTACCGGGGCGAGACATTCCTGATGCAGGGGGTGCGCCTAACCGACGATGACGCCGATCCCTACGATGTAAGGCTTTCATCTGTCGTCGTGCGCAACAATCCTGCCCGGGATCCCTTGGCCCCTCAGCATGTGGCGAAAATTGAAGTTCGCCGGGCCGATACGAACGCGCTCTTGGGGCAAAGTACGGACCTCGCCGGCTTGAACCACGACGGAGTTCGCATCACCACGGGGTCAAACAACGTAATAGCTGACGACACCGTGTTGGACCTTGTGATCTTGGTCTCCGTCAAGTCCGAGGCCCCGATTGGGCGAAGGGTCAAGTTAGAAACCATTGTGTGGCACAGCGAGGGAGCCACCACGTATCAGACCTCCCTCCTTTCCGGTCCGAGCGAGTTCGTTGTGGCTACAAACCAACCACCGGTGGCTAAGTTCACCGTTAGCCCTACCCGCGAAGTCCGATGGGACACCACCTTTACCTTCGACCCCCGACAGTCCACTGACCCCGACGGTGACATCAACTTGGCGACGTTTGAGTGGGAGTTCGGCGACGGCACCAAGACTACCAAAACCGGGCCTGAAGTGGTGACCTACCGCTATCCCAAGAGCGCACGGTACACAGTGAAGCTGACCGTGACCGACGAAGGAGGCTTGAAGCACACGGCCACGGCCACGATCGATGTCCCCGAGAACAAGCCGCCCACAGGGGTGGACTTCTCCTGGGAGCCGCGGGCTCCAAAGTGGAGCGACGAGCTCACCTTTACCCCGGCCCGGGGGATCGCCGATCCCGACGGAGACATCGAGAAGGCCACGTTCGAGTGGGATTTCAGCGATGGATCACCGGTGAAGAAGACCACGGGGCCTGCATCGGTCAAGTACACCTTCGGCAAGGGCGGAACATTTACGGTCAAGCTCACGGTCACCGACGAAGGAATGGCCAAAGCTGAGAAGTCTGCTAGTGTGACTGTGACCAACGCCGCTCCTACGGGCTTGGACTTTGCCTGGGAGCCACAGGCTCCCAAGTGGAGCGATGAAGTTGCGTTCACCCCTGCGCGGGGAATTGCTGATCCTGACGGGGATATCACCAAGGCCAGCTTTGAATGGAACTTTGGGGATGGATCGCCGGTGAAGAAGACCACAGGGCCAGCTGCCGTCAAGCACACCTTCGGCAAGGGCGGTAAGTTCATGGTAAAACTTACCGTGACGGACCAAGGCTTGGCCAAAGCCGAGAAGAGTTATTCTTTGGAAGTCTCCAACCTCCCACCCACCGGGGTGGACTTTTCGTGGTCTCCTGAAGCTCCACGAGGGCTGGAAGAGGTTGTGTTCACTCCGGCCCGGGGGATTGCCGATCCCGATGGGCGCATCGACCGAGCCAAGTTTACGTGGAATTTTGGAGATGGCACGCCCGGTGAAACATCAGTAGGGCCTTCGCCAGTTAAGCACAGCTTCACCAAAGGCGGAGAATTCAAAGTGCGCCTGACCGTAATGGATGAAGGAGGGGCCTCGGTCACGAAGGAAACCCCTGTTAAGGTCACATGGCTTACGGTGGACTTTGAATGGGAACCAAAGGACCCCAAAGTAAACGAACCAGTTGAGTTCAGGGCCACAGTGATCGTTCCCGGGGACGTTTTGCAGACTGCGTCTCTTAAGTTCAGCTGGAATTTCGGCGACGAAGAAGAGCAAGAGGGCATAGGGCTGCAAGAGGTGACCCACACCTACAAAGAAGTAGGTCGGTTTCCTGTCAGCCTCACAGTGACCCATCCCAACGGCGAAGACACCGCTACTCACGACATCGTCGTGGGAACGCGAACTGCCCCGGTTGTTACTTCTTTGAGTTATGTCCCACCTACGCCTCAAGTGGATGAGGAAGTAACGTTTACCGCCATCGTGCAAGCTCCTTCCGATGATCCAGCGACTTCTTGGGAATGGGACTTTGCGGATGGAACACCTGTGAAAGCCACCACGACCGGGTCCGTCAAGCACACTTTCAAGAAAAGCGGGGTTTTGGGGGTCCGGGTTCGAGCCCAAAACATGGGTGGATGGAGCGCGTGGTTCTCCCGCGAAATCTATGTCCGACCTAAGGGTGGAGCCCTTGTTGGCGCTCAACTCCTTGATAACCCGGCCTCCACCCAGGCTCGGATCCAGATCTTCCTGCCTCCGGGCGCCACAGGGGGCAAGATCCAGATCTTCGATGCCCTGGGGCGACTTGTCCTTGAGAAAACGGTCGCCAGCGGAACCTTCACCTGGGATCTGAAGGACGGCAACGGGCGCCGCGTGCCCGATGGCCTGTACTTCTGCCTCGTCACCGCCACCGTGGCCGGGAAAACCGAACGGTCCGAAATCGGCAAGATCCTGGTGCTCCGCTAGGGAGGGACTATGCTGCGCTTTGTGGAAAAGCAACTCCTCGGGAAAGAAAAAGCGCTGGCCCCGACAAAGCTGAGTGCGGGTCGAGGCTGGGCCGTCGTCCTCGCCCTCACCCTCGCCGGCTTCTCCGCCCTGGCCCAGGGAATGGTCAACCCCTTTGACCTGGGGCTGAGCGTGCGGGCCCTGGGCTTTGGGGGGGCCCAGATCGCCTTGGCCGAGGGCACAGAAGCCCTCCTCGTCAACCCCGGAGGCCTGGGTTGGACCAGAGGCCTGAGGGGAGACTCCACCTTCGCCAGTCTCCT
>CAKZKH010000044.1 GCA_937122485.1 uncultured bacterium
AAAGTAAAGGTTTGACCCCAAAGGGCACAAAGCAAAGCCCAAAGGCGGTTTGACCCCAAAGGTGACCCCAAAGGTAAAGGTTTGACCCCAAAGGCCAGGAGTTTGACCCCATAGGACGGGGCGATCAAAAGTAAAGGTTTGACCCCAAAGGGCAAACAAAGGTGACCCCAAAGGTAAAGGTTTGACCCCAAAGGTGCAAAGGCGGTTTGACAAAGGTGACCCCAAAGGTAAAGGTTTGACCCCAAAGGCCAAAGGGCAAAGGCGAGGGAAAATAAAAAGGGCGGGCTGAGGGCCCGCCCTTGGCTCTGCAGCAGCCCTACGGGCCCGTCACCGTCACCGGATTTGAAGGGTCAGACAGCCCACCGCACCCGCACTCCACGCACGTCTTGACCTTGTAGTAATACGTCCCCGACTCCGAGGGGTGGGAGAACGTCCCCACGTTGCCCACGGTCTTCCCGACGTAGGTGTAGGTTCCAGAGGCGGACGTGGAGCGGAAAACTTGGTAGTTCGTCGCTCCAAAGACAGTCGTCCAGTTTACAGTGACTGTTCCCCTCTCCTCGCTTGCATTGATTGTGCCGCTGGGTGGGGCGGGGTTGCAGGCCACCACGGCCTGGACCTCCCCGGTGAACGCGCTGCACTGGATACAAGTCTGGGTGCTGCAGGCCCGGACCTTGTAGTAGTAGGTGGTACCCAGCACTACAGTGTTATCAGTATAGCTGGGAGTTTGCGTCGTGGCGAGGCGAGCCGTCGCGTGTCCGGGCGTACTGCGCCAGACTTCGTACCTGACGCCGTACGTGGCGGTCTGCCTGATGTCGGCCCAGCTGAGCTGAACCTCAGCTGTGGTAGCACTGGTCCACACCACCGTGGCTTTGAGTTTGGTCCCGTCCACGTTGTCCAGGGCGGCCCCGCGGTAGCCGTCGTCGCGCACCGAGAACGGCCCGCAGCCGGCGGCATTGCAGGCCCGCACCTCGTACCACCTAACTGCGCACAGGGCCGGGGCGGTGTCGTCGTAGGTTGTTCCCGTGGTTTCCCCAATTTGGGTGGCCGTCCCTGTGTCGGAGTCCGCGCGCCAGATTTCGTACCTTGTGGCCCCGGAAACGGAGCTCCAGGTGACTTGGATCTTGTCGGCAAACTCTCCGTCCGTGGCGCGGACGTTGCCCGGCTGGACCGGGAGGGCAGGTGTTCCGCCCCCGCCCCCACCGCCGCCTCCTCCGCCCCCGGTCCCGGCGAATCCCGGGTCCGGCACAGAGTAGGCGCTGCACCCGGCGGCGTTGCACCCCCGCACCCGGTACCAGTAGGTGGTGCCCGGGGTGACTCCCGTGTCGTCGTAGCTCGTGGGCGCGGGGGTTGCAATGCGGGTGAACGGCCCGGCTTCGGCCGTGGCCCGCTCCACCTCGTAGTTGGCTGTGCCCAGGCCGGCCGTCCAGGTGAGGCGCACCCGGTCGGTGTACGTCCCGTCGCTGGCCGACAGGTTTGTGGGGGGCTCCGGGGCTGTGGCGAAGCTGTAGCCCGAATCTGGGGCTGAAAGGGCGCTGCAGCCCATGTCGTTGCAGGCCTTGACCCGGTACCAGTACACCCGGCCGGGGACGACGTCCAAGTCGTCCAAGAGGTTCAGGCCGGGCACATGGGCCCGCAGGTTGTACACCCCGTCCCGACTTAGGCCCCGCCAGACCTCGTAGCGGCTGGCGCCCGGCATCTCTGTCCAGCTCACCCGCACCCGGTCGGTGTACACCGCGTCGGTAGCGGAGACGTTTTGGGGGACCATGGGCACACCGGCCCCTTGGGCATACCCCGAATCGGGCTCGGACAAACCGCTGCAGCCCACGCGGTTGCAGGCCTTGACCTTGTACCAAAAGAGCACGTTGGGGGTGACGTCGGTGTCGGTGAACGTGGTCCCCCTGGACTCCCCAATCTTCTCGTAGGTTCCCTCTCCGGCTGGGGAGCGCCAGATCTCGTAGCGGCTGGCGCGCGGGGACGCGGTCCAGACGATGACGATGTAGTCGGTGTACCCCCCGTCGCTCGCGTCCACCCCGGCGGGCGCTTCCGGGGGCGTGGTCCACAGGAGTTCACAGCCCGTGAGGGCCAAAGTGGCCCCCAAGGCCAGAAACAAGAGCACTCTCCTCCACGTTCTCATGCTGCCCTCCCTACCTTGGTGTTTCCCAAACAAGGCATGACCGATGGTAAGGCTTTCCGTCTCAGCCGACAAAGGGTTTTGACCGGAGGCCAAGGGACACCGGTGACCGGGGAAGCAGGGGCGGTAGCGGGGTTCAAGCCCTGCTCTTCATCATTCCCTAGCCGGCGCAGGGCCGGGGCGGGCCTCTACCCTGGGGGGAAGTAGGGGTCGCGGCGTTGGGCGAGGCGGAGGGCCTGGTCCCGGGCGTACTCGTCCCAGAACGGCCAGTTCCCCCCAGGGGCAGCGAGCACGGTGGCCACCAACCGGGCGGAGAGCTCGGCGTCCTTGGCCCCCACGGCGTAGGACCGGGCATAGGAAGTGCAGTTGGGGAGGTAGTTCGGGCCCACCGCAATGGCCTGCTCGAGGCAGGACTTGGCCTTGCCCAAGGTCGGCCCGAAGACCCCGTGGTCGGAGAGCCTGGCCAGAAACGACCCCAAAGGGGGTTCCCCCCGTGGCAGCTGGGGTCGGGCTCCACGGCTCTCCGGTACATGGCCAACACCCTGGGGACGCCGCTCGAGGCGGTTCCAGTGGGCAAGAAAGAAAGGAGCGAGTCCCAAAAGCGCGCGGCCCACACGAGGAGGGCGGTCCGTCAGCTTGGGGCGGCCAAAAAATCCTCGTCCTTCCGGCGCTGGGCACGGCTCCAGGCAGCGGCGGCCTTTCTTTCCCTCTTCCACCACCGCCAACTGGGGAAGGTCGAGGGCCTGAAAACTGTATTCCCCGCCTTTGGGGTAGGCCGCGTCCCGCTTGTTTTCCAAGGCGGTGAAGGCCCACTCCAATCCCAGTTGGGTCAGCCCCCGGAGCATGCCGACATCGGCCGGGCTCAAGGCGAGCGCGCTGTCGTACAGGACGTCGAGCTTGTTCGGGGGGGAGCGGGCATGAGGGCTTCGCCCTGGGCCAAGAGATCGGCGCCCGAGGGCCCAAGGCGCTGGTCTCCACCAGAATGCACGCGATCGCCAGGGGAGGGAGCATGGGCCGAGTTCGGCCGGGGCAGGTCGGGAAGGTGTGCTGGGCAACGGACGAACGTCCGCGCGGGGGTGGACGGGGCGGATTCGGGGGCGTTCGAGGGGGAAGTACGCTCCCGGTGCGTTTCTGGGCGAGCGCCGCGGAAGGTTTGCCCTAGTTGGAGGGTATGGAATTTGACGGGCGTGGGGGAAATGGCTAACATACGGGCCGTTGACGCGCACGGGCAGAGGCCAACGAGGGTGAACTCTCAGCGCGGGGAACGAGCGCGGGGGGGTGAGCTGGCTCGGAGGCCGGGCGCGGTCTATGATTTTGGCCTTGACTCAAGGAGGTGGTGAGCGGTTGGCACAACTCACAAGGG
>CAKZKH010000045.1 GCA_937122485.1 uncultured bacterium
AGGAACAGGGTTACCTCAGGAGGAAAACCATTGTAGGTGTACTTGAAGGGCAGGGTGATGGTGAACTTCCCATCGGCCCCCACGACTTTGGTTCCCTGTTGGCCGGTGCGAACGACCACGGTTTCGGGCTGGTTCACCCCGGGGAGGAAGTTCACCCACTTGGGACGGGCCAGACGGGGGTTCTCCAGCCACTCGTCGCCTGTGGCTTTCCACAGGCTGATGGCCCTGGGGTAAGGGATGGCGATCACCGCGTAGATGGACACGATGAGGAGGATGCCGATGATGAAAAGGCCCACCACCGCCGAGGGATAGCGGCGCAGCTCCTTCAGCCGGGCAAGCAAAGTCTTCATGCCATCCTCCTTGCCCCCGCGCCCGTCTTCACCCGGGGGTCGAGGGCTGCGTACAGCAGGTCGAGCAGGAACACCGTAATGCCCAACAGGTACGCATAGATCACCGTCGAGCCCACGATCACCGGCGCGTCGGTAGCCTGGATGGCTCGGTACATCAACCGCCCTAGCCCGTTCCAGCTGAACACGGTCTCAAAGATGATGGCGCCTGTCCAAGAACCGATGAGCATCAAGCTGAACGAGGTGATCACCGGAGGCAAGGTGGGCCGCAACACGTACCGCCGCTCAATGGCCCGAGGAGGAACCCCCTTGGCTTTGGCCATCTCCACGTAGTCCTCGCTCGAGCTGATGAGGAAGAACGTGCGCCAGTAAAACGTGCTCAAGAAAATGGACCCCAGGAACCAGGCCATCACGGGAAGGATCAAGTGCTTGAGGAGCGACTTGAAGTAGGCCCACGCCCCTGGCGGGAGGTTGGGGTCAATCATCCCCCCGTAGGGGAGAACCCGAAGAAGCGAAGCGAAAATCAAGATGAGGAAAATCCCGTAGAACCAGGCCGGGGCCGCCGAGGTCGGGGAGAAAGCCACCACCACCCGGTCCAACGGACTCCCGTAGTGTCGGGACAGGTACAGGGCCGTGAACAAGGCGGTGAAAAACAAGATGAGGTTGGAGGTGAGGATGAGCACAAGGGTGTTGGGGATGGCTTCGATGAGGATGCGGCGGACCTCCCCCGACCCGCTGAAGCTCACAATCCGTTCGGAGCGCCCCAGGTTGAGGGTGACGGCGTTGCGGAGGTACTTCAGGCTCCGCTCGATCCAGGGCTTATCCAGCCCGAACTCCTTTCGCCGCTCCTCCACCATCATGTCGTAGATCTTCTTGTACTCACTTTGGGGGAGGCGCCGGATCTCCTCGTTGCCTTGGAGGGCCAAACCCACCGCTTCCTTGATCTGGGCGTCCTGGATCTTGTCCATGTACCCCCCCATCGTGGCGATGATCACCGTGAGGTACACCCCGATGGAGACGGTGAGGACAATCAAAACGCCACGGATCACCGTGTACTTTCCGATCCTCTTGAGGTTCTCCACGCTCTGTTCACCTTCTGAGGGCTGGCCTCAAAAAGATTGGTGCGAAAGGGAACTATAACAAAAGCCGCCGGGGCGTCAACCCCGGCGGCTTTCCTTGCCTCCGAAGAGGGTGCCTACCGTGTTACGGCGAAGGAGAAGCTGGCAAAGCTCGGCATGCCCACCACCTTGGAGGCCACGACGACTTCTACTTTGCAAGCCCCCACAAGCGGCCGGGTCATGTCGGCCGTCAGCTTGATCACGTACTCCCCGTCCTTCACCGGCTCAGCATTCCCTGTGCCCACGATGTTGCCCGCCCCGTCAAACAGGATGTACTTGACGAAGTCGAGCTGCGCGAGCTCGTAGGGCTTGTCCTTGAAGGTGATCTCCACCTTCAGGTTCTGGGCCGTGCCTGCCCGGAACGAGGCCGGACCGCTCACCTTCACGGCCGCGATCTTGGGTTCAGCAAACACGTCCCACTTGGCCGCCGGGTCGGTGAATCCGGGGAACCGCCGCAGCACGACGACCTTCTCCACCGGGCGGATCGTGTCCACAAACAGCGGACCGTTGGCGATCCACAGGTGGCCGTACTTCTTGTAGAAAGCGTCGGCGTTCTTGTACCGGGTGCCCGCCTCTGCCGCGGTGATGTAGGTCCCCAGGGTGGGGGCATACGGGATGTAGTTGGTCTTGAGGTTGTCGGCGAGGTACCCCACGAGGGCCTCCAGGCTCTTGCCGGCGATGTAGTTCGTCCAGTCCACGCCCTTGGCCCGAGCCTTGGCTGAGGAGAAGGCGAGCTTGCCCGCGGCCTCAGCCTGGATGCCCAGGACCAAGGTGTGCCACGGAGCCACGCCCTGGCTGTAGGCCGGCCAGAGGTAGCCTGCCCGGCTGGACGCCGTGAGGTCGGCCTCGAGGAACACCGAGTCGCTGTACACCTCGAACACCACCTCGGGCGAGGTCTTGAGGATCTTCAGACCCTTGAAGTGGGCCATGAAGGTCTTAAAGGGGGCATCCATGGCGGAGTCGTAGATGGGGCTGTCCGGCTTGGCGCGATCAAAGCTGAGGATGAAGCCGATGATCATGTCCCCAAGGGTCATCTTGGACCCATCGTGCCACACCCGGTCGAACACGCTCTTGGGGTAGGTCGTCACGACCTTGGACCTGGCCGACACCGGGCCACCAAAGCGCTCCTTGGCGGTGATGAACTTCTGGGCCTTGGCGTCCCAGTCGGCCCAAGCGTCGTCCGGGACCACGATGGAGCCCACAGGCACAAACGTCTGGGTGACCCAACCCCTCAGCCCGCCGCCGAAGTCCTTGCCCAGCTCGAGGGTGAGGAGCGAGGGGATGCCCTCTTCCACGAACACCTCAGCCTTCTCCACGTTCTGGGGCCAGGGGAGCCCGGTGAACGGGTCGGGCAGGGTGGCATAGTCCGACACGCCGCGGATGGGCATCATGTCGAAGATCCAGTTCGTCCCGGCGATGGCGTTCCAAGGCTCGGTGAGCATGGAGGTGTTGCCCATCGTCACCGTGCCGCCCACCTTGTCCCGGAACTTGAGGGTCCGGCTCCACAACCAGGCCCCGTACACGCCACCAGCCAGATCGCTGGCCACGGCGATGTTCTTGCTGCGGGCGAAGTAGGACACGCGGTTGGTGACAAAGATGCGGTAGGAGTCCTTGAGACCGTACTCCATGGCCTTGGCCATCATCTCCAGCCGCTCCTCGGCGGTGCGGAAGTCGTTGCGCATCAGCCGCTCCCAGAGCTGGTAGGCCTCGGGCTCGTTCACGTAGGCCTGCCAGAGGGGCTCAGGGCGGCCCAGTTTGGTGTAGAAGAAGGCCCAGTTGTCGGCCTGGTCGCGGTCCACCACAGTGGTGACCCAACCGCCGGTGTAGATGTCCCACAGGCCGAGGGCCGGATCCCCAGTGAGCCAAATCGGGCTAGCCTCAGCCGCCCGCTTGTAGTCGCGGACAGCGGTGAACCCGATCTTCTCCAGCTGGTCGGCCACATAGTCGCCGATCTGCTTGCGCTCGTCCTCGGGACGGATGAGGCACTTCACGATCACGTCCGCACCCTTGTACTTCCACTTGCCACCGACGAGCTCAGCTCCCAGCTTCTTCATCTCCTCGGTGATGACGGCCTTGGCCTTGTCGAAGTTGTAGCTGTACTGGAGCTCGAGGGCGCGGGCCACGTCGGCGAGCTTGGCGTAGTCCGGGAAGCTTGGGGTGATGGGGAACCACCGGGCGATGCCGGCCACCCCACCGTAGTACTCCTTAATGATGAAGTCCCGGTCGATGAGCCAGTTCATGGCCTCGCGGACCTTCGCCACCGAGAACGGGTTGAGCCGTCCGTCGGGGTACGTCGGCCCCACGGGGTTGAAGGTGATCTCGTTGTAGGAACCGTAGGACACCTCGTAGCCCAGGTTGGCCACGATGTCCTTGATGAGGTCCGGGGCGCTAATGCCGAAGGTGTACACATCGGCGGCCCCCGTCTTCACCATCTCCACGCCCTTGGCATGGGTGGGTTCCTCGAAGAACACCACTTCGTCCACCCAGGCGCCCGTGCGGACCTGGGCCGCCCCGCCAAGGGCCATAACCGCCAGCAGCGCTGCTACGAGAATTTTCTTCATCTGCTCTCCTCCTTAAGTCTGAACCTCGTTTACCTTAGCGCAAAGATGTTCCGGATGAGCCCCCTGCAGTCCTTGACTTCAGCCGGCCTTACGAGGCACACGCTGAGCATCATGAAAGAACCGGGGTTCCAGCAGGCGGCCTTGCAGGTGATCTTCCAGACCCCGCCTTCGCCGTCGATCTTCTCAATCGCGCACCCGCCCTGACCGAAGACCAAAGCGCTCCGGACGATCACCGGCATCTGGAAAACGATGACGGCCCCGCTTGCAGGTTTGTCTGTGCAGTTCCTCAGCTGGACCAGATAGCATCCGGGATCCAAAGGGTCGACCTTTTGGCAACAGAGGACTGCCGTCTGCGCGAAGGTAACGACACCAAGGCTTGCCACCAACAGAAGCACACCCAACGTCTTGTGCATTACCCACCTCCTGACAGGACTCGAACTTCCCACGCCGGACTCCGCCGACGGCACCACCGACGTTCTCCCGGTTCTCACCCCCTTTTGGCCTCCCGTTTGAGCTTGCCCAAAGTATACCGGGAGTGACGGTCGGCCGTCAAGGCTCCCCCTCCATGCCTTGGAGGCTAGCCCCGCCTAGGGCAAGGCCCACAAGCGCACAGACTTGTCCGCTGATCCGGAGATGAGGGTTTTCCCGTCCGGACTGAACGCCAACCCGTACACGAACCCGAAGTGAGCTCCAAAGCTCAGCACCTCCCGCCCTGTGGCCGTCTCCCAAACCTTGATCACGCCGTCCCCCGAACCTGAAGCCACGTACCTTCCATCCGGGCTGAACGTCACCGGCCATAGCGCGTCGGCGTGGCTGAGGCTCCGCAGCGTCTGACCTGTAGAGACTTCCCAGATTCTCACTGTTCCGTCCCCAGACGCCGAGGCGAGGTACCTTCCATCCGGGCTGAACGCCACCCCGAACACCGCCCAGGTGTGCCCGGAGAAGGTACGGGAACTGCCCTCCCATAGGTCCCAGAGGAGTACGGCGCGATCGTACCCTCCAGAAGCAACGAATCTCCCGTTAGGGCTGAAGGCCACAGCTGTGACAAACTGAGTGTGTCCCTCAAGGAGACGGGAGAGTTCCCCTGAACCTCTGTCCCAGATGCGCACGCTCCGGTCCTGGGACCCTGAAACAATCCGCTGTCCATCAGGGCTCACAGCCACCGACTGAACGGCCGACCCGGACCCTGCCATGGTGCGAACCTCCTTTCTTCCTGGGACATCCCAGACTCTCACCGTCCCGTCCCTGGAGCCCGAAACGAGGTACCGCCCATCCCGGGTGAAGGCCACGGAGGTCACGTCCCCCGCATGGCCCTCCAGGGTGAAGAGGAGTTCCCCTGCCGTCAGGTCCACAACCCCCAGGAAAGCTCCCCCGCCGGCCACGGCCACAAACCGGCCGTCGGCGGAAACGGCCACGGCGTTGACCGATTCGAAGAACTCCAGGCTCCGGATCATGGTCTGCCCCGCCCCCTGCACCGCTACCAGGGCCCATCCGAGAGCAACCAACAACCACGCTGTCCGTCGTGCCACGTCACCCTCCTTTGCCTTTCGATGTACACCCTGCCATGGAGGTCAGGTTCCCAAGTTGGTTTTTTGGCCCAGGGCAAATCCCTGTTCGAGAGCGGCTTCGTTGGCTTGAGCCGCTTTCTCCCCGATCTTGGCTCCCAGCTCCCCCCGCATCGCCGCCTTCACAGCCTCCAACGGGACGGTGCCAATGGCCCAGACGATCGCCCCGAGGGCGGCCATGTTGGCTGCCCGCGGCTCCCCCAGCTCCCGGGCCAGGTCGTTGGCTGCAAGGCGTACTTCCCCCACGTCCTTGCGGGTGACCGCTCGGGGGACGAGGGAGCTGTTGACCACGATGACCCCGCCAGGGGTCACCCGGCCCTCGAACTTGTCCAGCGAGGGACCGTTCATGGCCAACAGGACGTCCGGGGCGTCCACAATGGGGGATCCCACGGGATCGGTGCTCACCACCACCGTGCAGTTGGCCGTCCCCCCCCGCATCTCCGGCCCGTACGAGGGCAACCAAGTCACATGAAGCCCAAGGTCCATCGCCGCTCGGGCCAGCACCTTGCCCGCCAGCAACACCCCTTGCCCGCCAAACCCTGCAAACACCACAGAGCGTTCCATGGTTTAGCCCTTGTCCACGAACTCACCCAAGGGGAAGGCCTTGGTCACCACCGCGGCGATGTGCTTGTTGGCCTGCACCGGGCTCATTCGCCAACCGGTGGGGCAGTTGGCCAGAATCTCGACAAAGCTGTAGCCCTTGCCTTGGACCTGGTAGGTGAGGGCCTTGCGCACAGCCTTGGTGGTCTCCAGGACGTGCTTGGGGTCGAACAAGGCCAGGCGGGCGACGTACACCGGGGCCTCAAGCGTGGCCAGGAGCTCGGCCATGCGGATGGGGTAGCCGGCTTCCTGGGGGTTGCGGCCCTCCGGGCAGCTGGTGGCGTGCTGGCCCACCAAGGTGGTGGGGGCCATCTGCCCTCCGGTCATCCCATAGATCTGGTTGTTCACGAAGATCACGGAGATCTTCTCCCCCCGGTTGGCGGCGTGGATCGTCTCGGCCAAGCCGATGGCCGCTAGATCCCCGTCGCCTTGGTAAGAGATGACCACCAGGTCGGGCCGGACTCGCTTGATCCCTGTGGCCACGGCGGCGGCCCGGCCGTGGGCCGCCTGTACCCCGTCGCAGCGGAACCACTCGTAGGCGAACACCGCGCAGCCCACCGGGGCCACCATCACCGTGCGCTCCTGAATTCCCAGCTCGTCGATGACCTGGGCCAGGATGCGGGTGATAAGCCCGTGGTGGCAGCCCGGGCAATAGGTGAACTTCTTGTCGGAAAGGCTCTTAGGCCGGACGAACACCGGCTTCATGTTTTCCACGCTGGAGCGCATGCGCCTTGACCTCCTGAAGGATGTCCCTGGGGGTGGGCACCACGCCCCCCATCTCCCCGTAGAACGGCGTTTGGGCACGCCCTTCTACCGCCAGCCGCACGTCCTCCACCATCTGCCCCATGGAAAGCTCCACCGTCAGGACCACGGGGATTCTTTGGGCCAACCGGCGAATCGGCCCGTAGGGGAAGGGCCATAGGGTAATGGGGCGCAGAAGCCCGGCACGTGTTCCCTCGGCCCGCGCCAGCCGCACCACCGTTTTGGCGATTCTCCCCATGGTCCCGTAGGCCACAAGGAGTACCTCGGCGTCCTCGGTCTGGACCTCTTCCCACCGCACTTCGTGGGCTTCGATTTGCTGGTAACGGGCGAGCCTGCGGCGGTTGAGCTCCCTGAGGTCGTAGGGGTCAAGGGCGAAGCTGGCCACGTAGTTGGGTTCGCGGCCTTGGGCCCCGGAAAGGGCCCAGGGTTTGGGCGGCAGGCTCCCCACATCCACAAAGGGGGGGAGCTCCACGGGCTCCATCATCTGCCCCAGCATGCCATCGGCGAGGACCATGGCCGGGACCCGGTACTTGTCGGCCAGGTCAAAGGCCAGCTGGGTGAGCGCAGCGGCCTCGTTGACGGTGGACGGGGCCAGGACAATCATCCGGTAGTCCCCGTGGCCCCCGCCTTTGGTGGCCTGGAAGTAATCCCCTTGGGCTGGAGCGATGTTCCCCAGTCCGGGTCCGCCCCGGGCCACGTTGACCACCACCACGGGCAGATCCGCTCCGGCCATGTAGGAAATCCCCTCCATTTTGAGGCTGACCCCGGGGGAGGAAGAGGAGGTCATCACCCGCACCCCAGCCGCGGCCGCCCCATAGCACATGTTGATGGCAGCCACCTCGCTTTCTGCCTGAACGAAGGCCCCGCCCACCTGGGGCATTCTTCGGGCCATGTACTCCAAAAGCTCGTTTTGGGGGGTGATGGGGTAGCCGAAGTACGCCCGGCAGCCGGCCCGCAGGGCCGCCTCGGCCATCGCCTCGTTGCCTGTCATCAATTGCCGTTCCATCGCGCCCCTTTCAGGCCGCCACCTTCTCCTCCCGGTGGACCTCGATGGCCACGTCCGGGCATACTAGAGCGCACAGGCCGCAGCCCGTGCACTTCTCGGGGTGGGCCATCTGGGCCACAGGGTAGCCCGAGGAGTTGAACTCCCCAGTGAACTCCAGCACCCCAAACGGGCACGTGGCAAGGCAAACGCCGCACCCCTTGCACCGTTCCCTGTCGATCACGGCCGTTCCTTTGGGCATGGGTCCCCCTGCTCGTCCAACTCCGGCCGGGGGGAGGGCCGGGTGGCCCTCCGCCGGCGAAGCTTGGCCAAAGCGCTTTGGGTGGTGGTCAGCCACTTGCGCAGCCGCCACTCGATCGGGTCCTCCTCTTCGGTCCCTTGGGGGCCATTGAGGGCCAGGCCCGCTTGGCGGCGCAACGCTGTGCCGAACTCCAACGCTTGCTGGTGGAACTCCAGGGCTTCCCGGTCCAAGTCCGTAGCCCGTCGAACCGAGAGGGAAGGGCGGCCCAGCCGGTCGTACCCCACCACCTTGGCCACGACCCGGTCCCCTATCCGCACCCAGGCGGGACCCTCCCCATCCGGGGTGAGATCCATCTCGGAGACGTGGAGGAACCCCACCTGCCCTCCGGCCAGGCGGACCACGGCCCCGTTGGGGTGGATCTCGGTGACCTCACCGGCCACCACATCGCCCACCACCGGCTCTTGGTCCATGGAATCAGGCCTTCTGAACTTTGCCCGCCTTCACGCAGCGCGTGCACACCCGGATCCACTGTCGGCGGCCGTTGAACACAGCGTGGACCCGATGCAGGTTGGGAAGGCGGAGGGTCCGGGTGTGTTGCCCGGAGTGGCTCACCTTGGCCCCGAATTGAGGCCCGCGCCCACACACGTCGCACTTCCTTGCCATTCAAGCCTCCTTGTGCACGTAAACAGGTTCCATCATAAGGGCATCATCCGGCCCGCGCTGTTGGTACTTGGCCAGCCCGAGGCGAGCCACCTCCAGGGCCCGCGGGTGGGCCAGGGAAGGCCCCCCCAGGTGCAGGTCGGGCAACAGCTCCCGAAGTTCCTGGGCCCACTTCACCGCTCCAGTCCCCACAAGCAGGGTTTCCTCGGGCTGCCGGATCTGGCGGAGGGCATCGGTCCAGACAAGGGCTCGAGGCGCCTCAAACGTACCCCCCAACCGGTGGGCGGAAAACACCTCGTCCCTGCGGTCGTGAATCCACACCACCAGCCGGCCGTTCCACCACTTCACGGGTTCGGCCAAAACCTCCACCTGGCTCACCCCAACCAACGGCACCGCCATGGACTGGGCGATGCCTTTGGCCAAGGCCATACCGACGCGCAGACCGGTGAAAGATCCTGGCCCGAGGTCCACGGCCACAAGCCCCAAGTCGCCGGGACGGACCCCGGCCCAGCGGAAAAGAGTTTCCAGGGCTTGGGTTCCCAGCTCCAGCCTTCCCCGACCGGCAGGCCATGCCGTTTCGAAACTCCAGTCCGGGTGAAAAAGGGCAACGCCGGCGCGGCTTGTCGACGTCTCGATCCCTAATGTCAACACCGCGGGCAATGATAGGCTTCAGGAGGCACCGTCCGCAACCCCTCAGCGCAGAAGCCTCGGGGGAACGGGTTCTCGGCTCAAGAGTGCCGTTGCCCGCTGGCGGTCTCGCTCGATGGCCTGGGTCAGGGCGTGAGCGTGGGGAAACCTTTCATCTTCCCGAAGGTAGGAGAAAAGGAAGACTTCCACAGGGCCGGAGACCTCCCCGGGGAGCTCGCCCAAAACGTGGACTTCCGCGGAAGGGGGGAGGTAGGGAAACGTGGGTCTTTGCCCGAGGTAGAACAGAGCGGGGCCTCCTCCCTCCGCCGACAGGGCCCAAGCGGCGTACACTCCGGCCCGAGGACGAACAAGCTCCGGCGACAGGGCGAGGTTGACCGTGGGAAAGCCCAGCTTGCGTGCTAGACCCGCACCGCGAACCGGGGTACCCACAAGCCAGGGCGGCCTCCCCAGAAGTCGCGATGCCCTCTCCACTTCCCCTGCGAGCACGAGCTGGCGAATCCGCCCTGCGCTCACCGCTTCCCCTTCCAAGACCAGGGGCTCCACCACCTCCACGACGAACCCCAACTTCCTCCCCAGCTCCCTCAACAGGGCCGGATCCCCGGACCGGCCCCGCCCGAACCGGTGGTCAGGGCCCACCACCACGGCCCGGGCTTCCAACGTCCCCACCAGCTCTTCGTGAACAAACTCCTCCGCTTCGAGGTGCTGAAC
>CAKZKH010000046.1 GCA_937122485.1 uncultured bacterium
AGCAGTGCACTGGCTTTCCGATCCCCGGTTCGCGATGGAGTCCCTGGTCCTCGTGGACATCTGGCAGTGGACCCCGTTCGTGCTCCTCGTGATCCTGGCTGGGCTTCAATCCATCCCGGACTACCTGTACGAGGCGGCCCAGATCGATGGGGCGACTCCCTTCCAGATGCTCCGCCACATCACCCTTCCCATCCTGTCCTTCCACATTCGTCTGGTGATCCTCCTCAGGCTCATCGACACGTTCCGCGTGTTCGACAAGGTGTACGCAATGACAGGTGGCGGGCCGGGCTATACCACGGAGACCGTCAGCCTGTACGTGTTTCGGGAAGGATTCCGCTACTTCAACTTAGGCTACGCTGCGGCAGCATCCATTGTGATGCTCCTCCTGGTGCTGGCCCTGAGCATCCTGTACGCCCGGCGGATGTGGAGGGAGATCCGGGCATGAGTGCCTCCGCCCTCCACAAAGAGCTCGCCCCCAAGCGTATCCTCCTCTACCTGCTCACCTTCGCTGTGGTGGCAGTGGCGCTGTTCCCAATATGGTGGCTCGTGAACACGTCGCTCAAGACGCCGCTTGAGTTTCTGTCACCGGAGGCGACCTTCTTCCCACGTGCCCCCACCTTGAACCACTACCGCGAAGTCCTGGTGGAGCGGGGATTCCTCCGGTTTCTCGGGAACACCGCCCTCGTGTCGGTGGCCGCCACCGCCCTGTCCCTCCTCGTGGGTTCGTTGGCCGCCTATTCCCTCACCCGGTTCCGGTTCCCGTTACGCTTGGACGCCCTGTTCCTCCTGTGGGCCCTCGTTATCCGTACCATCCCCCCCATCGTCCTCGTGATCCCGCTGTTCATCATGTTCCGGGAGCTCCGGCTCACCAACGTCCGGGCGATCCTGATCCTTGCCTATCAGGTGTACACCCTCCCGCTCGCCATCTGGATGCTCCTTGGGTTCTTCCGGGAGATCCCCCGGGAGCTGGAGGAGGCGGCGATGACCGACGGGGCATCCCGGGTCCAGGCCCTGGTGCGGATCGTATACCCTCTGGTCACGCCAGGCCTCGCCGCTGCCGGCATCTTCTGCATGATCACCACGTGGAACGAGTTCACCTACGCCCTCATCTTCGCGCGGGTGCCGTCAGACTTCACAGTTCCGATTGCCATCGCCACGTTCATCACCGAGTACCGAACCCTGTGGGGGCCACTGGCAGCGGGCGGACTGATCTCCTCCCTCCCGCTTCTCTTGTTCACCGTGTTCGTGCAGCGCCACCTGCTGAGGGGGTTCGCCCTCCGCGGCACGTTCTAGGAGCAGGGGCACGGCCAGGTTGTGCCATGCTTGATACATGAGTTGGTTCGGATATCATCGGGCGTACCAACCGTTTGCAGAGGAGGTGGGACGAAGCAAAGAGGTGTAGGTATCATTCAGTTCAGGGGGTCAAACCTTTACTTTTTGATCGACTTTGGCTCTTCCCCTACTAACCATAGCTCGGCGCTTGCACATTCGATAACCCCTGGTGCGGTCTACCACGCTGCCCACCAGACGAAACCTGTGAGCGCCCGATCGCCCAGCGGGTCGCAGGGGCGGGGGAGTCTGCGAGGAACTTCTGGACTCCCCTCACCACATTTGCCAAGGATGTTCCTTCTTGTTGAGCTGAAGCACAGCCAGCGTCCGATGGCTGGCTCCAGGAAGCGAGGCAGCAGGGAATGCGCAAGCGTTGTGGTTTGTCGGGCGTGGGGATGGCTGGCGCGCTTGTAGTGCTGGTCGTGGTAATCCTGCTCTGCGTTGCCAGCACCCTCCCTGCCCCATAGATACCTTCACCCCGGAGAACTTGGGTTGTCCAGTACGGTAATGCTGTTCACACGTTGGGCCTCCTTGACGGATGTGTGAGCGGCCACGCCCAGTACGCCACG
>CAKZKH010000047.1 GCA_937122485.1 uncultured bacterium
ACCGACAAGAGCCCGATCTGGAGCTCGCTTGCCCGCAGGGTGTGAGCAGTGGGCCGCGCGAGGCCCCAGGTGGGCGGCAATTCGGAGAAACTCTGCCCGATCGCGCACAACGCCGTGGTGCACACGAGCGCAAGAACTGCAGCCGATGTCACAGACCACTTCATCGCCTTGCCTCCTTCGCCGATCTCCTGGGGTCGATGCCGACCTTGTGCCCAGTGGCCGGTTCGCTCACTGGGTCACTTGACGTGCGTTGTGGGTGCCCCCGTGTTTGGTCTCCCCCCACGCAGGGCGCGAGCGCGGCTCAGGGGTGCCGCCCCTGAGCCGCACATCGTGCTACGCCAAGCTCCATGACTCAGGACTTCCTGGTCATTCCCGTCTTAGTAGCGCCGGAGGAAGGTCTCCGCGGACCAGCCAATCCTCCCGTCGCTCCACCGGACGCGCCAACGGTTGTGCCCGTCACAGAACACAGGCCCCTCCAGGATGACACCTGTTTCTCCGTCGAACTTGTTCGGCGGAAGGCGTGTGCCGCAGGGGGTCTCGCGGACGATCAAGCCGGCGCTGAACGTGTTGAACACCTGAACCCGGTCACCCACGCTGAACTTGACCACCCGGAGCGCTCCAGTAGAGGTCTTGCGAGCGAGGTTTCGATCGCCGGAATCGATCCTTCCGTTGTTGTTCAGGTCCTCAACAAGCGACACGTCCAGGTCGTAGGTACCCAGCGCTGCGGTCGTTGGGATGACAAACGTGCGCGTGACAGTGCTTGCCCCTGAGGCGAGCGTGACCAAGCGATCGTTCGCGGGGTCACTCAGGGGTGTGCCGCCGAGCCAGACAGTTGCACCAAGAAGAACAGGCCGCGATGGCCCGGGGTTGTTCACCTGGTACGAGATCGTGACCGCCCTCCCCGGTGAAGCTGGGTTCGGAGAGATGCTGGCGCCTGTGATCCCGGGAAGTGATGCCTGAGCAATGGTGATCGAGAACTGCCGCGAGTCCGTCCGCCCCTGGCTGTCCCGCACCTGCACCGTGAACGTGTACGTTCCCGC
>CAKZKH010000048.1 GCA_937122485.1 uncultured bacterium
GTGGTTGCTGCCGAGGCCGCGCCTTGGGCCAAAACCGGGGGGTTGGGCGACGTGGTGGGCGCTCTGCCCCGCCACCTTCACAGGCTGGGCGTGGAAGTGGCCCTGGCCCTGCCCAAGTACCGTGGTCTGGCAGGAAAGCCCCGAATCGAACTGCGGTTCCCTTGGTTGGGGAAGACGGTCCGAGCTCCGCTCGGGGAAAGCACGCTTCCGGACAGCTCCGTGCCCGTGTACCTGGTGGAGTACCCTCCGTACTTTGACCGAGCGGGCATCTACGGAGAACAGGGACGGGACTACCCCGACAACCTTGCTCGGTTCGCCTTCTTTTCCCAGGCGGCTGTCCACCTCGGTTCGGCGTTGGGCTGGCCGCCGCACATCCTCCACGCCCACGATTGGCACACGGCTCTCGTGCCGGTCATGGCCAAGATCATCTCCCTGCCTGTGAAAACCGTCCTCACCGTCCACAACATGGCGTACGCCGGATGGTTCCCCCCGGAGGACTGGGAGAACCTCGCGTTTCTTCCCGAGGTGGGGGAGCTCGTGCGGGGGGACGGGTGGGGCTGTGCTTTGCTCGGCGGGCTGCGGGCTGCAGACTTCGTGACCACCGTTTCCCCCTCCTACGCCGAGGAGATCCTGGGAGAAGACCACGTGCTGGCCGAGGCCCTCCGAGCCCGAACCGGCACCTTCGCCGGAATCCTCAACGGGGTGGACTGCACCACCTGGGACCCTGCCCAAGACGGCTACCTCGCCGAACCCTGGAGGAAGTACACACCCGGGGACGTGGAGGCCAAACGCTGGAACAAGAGGTTGCTCCAAAGGGAGCTGGGCTTGGCCGAGGAAGAAGGCCCTTTGGTGGGGATGGTGGCCAGGCTTGTGGAGCAGAAGGGCGTGGAATTGGTGGTGGAGGCGTTCGATCGGTTGATGGCGCTAGGGGTTGAGTTGGTGATCCTAGGGACCGGTGAGCCCCGGTTTGAGTCGGCTTTGCAGGATGCGGCGCTGCGGCACCCAGGCCGGGCCAAGGTGCTGTTGGAACACTCCGAGGCCTGGGCTCACCGGTTGATCGCGGGAGCGGACATGCTCCTTGTGCCGTCGCGATTTGAGCCGTGCGGACTGACCCAGCTTTATGCCCTGCGGTACGGGACGGTCCCTATTGTGCGGAGCACCGGGGGCCTCAAGGACACGGTCCGCGACTGTGCGGGAACGACAGCCGGCAACGGGTTCGTATTTGCCGAGTACACCTCC
>CAKZKH010000049.1 GCA_937122485.1 uncultured bacterium
CAGTGTCCTCGATACCTTTGGCCTGCTTCCTGCAAGCCGGCTAGGCCCCGCGGTGGGGAAGCGGGGCCAGAGGCCGTCGAAGTGGCGTTAGCGGGGCGTCCTGCAACCGGGGCCCCTATGTCCTCAACGGTCTGGAGCCCTTGGCGAGGCGCAAGACCGGCTTTTTGAAGAAAAGGGGCCGGGAGGTCCCGGCCCCTCAACGTTCTCTCCTCCAGGCCTAGAACACGTAGGGCCCGGGGTAGTTGTCCCACCACCCTGGCCAGGGGGGGTAGTACCAACCGTGTGTGGTAAGGGTGAACGTGTAGTACTCCACGACCGTGTTCTGGCGCACGGTCACGGTGAGCGTGGTGGGCGGTGTCCCGCTGTTGAACACCACCGCCAAGGGGTAGAACGCGTCGTCCCCGTGTCCACCAGCCGGACCCGTACCGGGAGCGTAGAGGGTGTAGGTCTCCGTCCCCTCTTGGCCTGACCCGTCGGGCGTCCAGCTGCCCCACCGACCCGGGGCCCTAGCGAACGTCCAGCCCACGTCGGGCTCGTAGACGGCGAGGTCCACGTCCGTGTCCGCTCTGCCCCCGGACCAGGTGAGGATGACTTCGAGGGTGGTGTTCACCTGAACATCGATGGTCGTGACTTGGCCCGCGGTGACGGTGGCCGTGGTCCTGGCCGTGACGCGGTTGGCTGTGCGGTAGTTGAAGAGGTTGCAGTCGTCTCCGCCCACGATTACCTCGTAGGTGCCGGGCTCGAGGATCGGGAAGTACCCGACGCCGTAGCCCGGCGGGTAGTCCCCGGTGGGGAAGCCCAGGTAGTACCAACCCTCAATGTCGGTCTGACCCACGGCAATGGTCTTCCCGCCCCGCCGCAGGGTGATGTCCATGTACGAAACAGGCCACCACTGGCCCCACACGTAGATGGAGCTCGCCGTGACCACGTGGATCCTGAGCGCGCCTCCGTTGTCGGAAGGTAGGGGTGCGGTAAGGGCCCGGTTGGCTTGGATCAGCCCGTGCCCTGTTCCCGGGTCAAACCCTGAGGCCTCGATGTCCAGGGCGGTCTGCTCGAGGAGCTTTTTCACCTGGTAAGGCGTGGCCGTGGAATGTTTCTCGAGGATCATGGCGGCCAGGGCCGAGACATGCGGACAGGCCATAGAGGTTCCGTCGTAGTAGTCGTAGTACAGCGGGCCGCCGATCACGGGCCGGGTTGTGTCCGTCCGCACGCTGGACAGGACGCGGACCCCTGGTGCACTTACAGACACCCAGTCACCGGGAGTGGAGAAGTCGGCTTTCCGGTTGTGGGCGTTGCTGGCAGCCACGCCGATGGCGCCAGGGATGCTGGCCGGCCGGCGCCACATCCCGATGTAGTCGTTTCCCGCCGAGACCACGACCACCACGTTCTGGGCCAGAGCGTAGTCCACAGCGGCCTTGATGGCCTGGGAGTAGGCGCCCCCTCCCCAAGAGTTGGAGAGGACCTTGGCGCCATTGGCTACGGCCCAGAGCACTCCGTTGGCGTAGTTAACCGCGCCAATAAAGATGGGATCAAAGATGCGGACCGGCATGATCTTGGCGTTGTAGGCCAAGCCCACCACGCCTTTGCCGTCGTTCTTGGCGGCGATGATCCCCGCGCAGTGGGTTCCATGGTTGTGGATGTCGGAGTTGGCCGTCGCAAGCAGCGTGGACATGTTCCGGACCTCGACCCCGTTCACCAACTGCCCCTGGAGGTCGGGGTGGGTTCCGTCCACGCCGGTGTCCATCACGGCCACGATAATGCCGTTTCCGGTGTAGCCCAGGCCCCAGGCGGCCTCGGCGTTCACCGCGTCCAGACCCCACTGGAATGGACGGAGGTCCTCATCGTAAGGGTTCGGGGAGTAGCCGATCTTGGGCTCCACGCGCATGGGGGCGTTCTCCGGCTCGGGAATCGGCTCAGGCGCAGGGATATCGTAGTCCGGCTCGACAAACAGGATGTCCTGGAGCGGTTCTTGGTCAGGCAAGCGCCCCATGGCGAGCATGAGGGCCATGCCCAAAGCTTCCTCCACGCTCAGTTCGTCTTTGAGGAGGATGCAGACGAGAACCACGTCGTCCAGCTTGGCCTCGGCAAAGATCCCCTTGCCCACCAAGTTGTAGATCTTGGCGAAGCTCGCCCTCCCCTCCCTGGTGTCCCGATATCCCACCACCAGCCGTCCGGGGATGTATTGGCCCTCGATGATCGACTCGCCCAGAAGCCTGGGATCGGGCGTAAAGAGCAAGCCCGGGGCTCCCGGCGTCAGGGGCACCGCTTCTCTTACGGGGGGTTGGAACAGCCCTCCGCAGCCCGCAAGGAGGAGGGAGAGCAGGACCAGCCCCATCGTCGCTACCACCGCTTTCCTCATCGTGAGCATCCCTCACCTCCTCACCAGTCTCCGGTGATGAACGTCCACATCTCCGTGGGCTTCACGGTGGGGAATGTCCCGGTAAAGCCGTCGTTGACAGCGATGGAGATGGCGTTCTTCGTGAGATCCACACCCAGGGCGAACCGCAGGGCCCAGTGGTACATCCGGTGCGGCATAAGCCGCTCAAAGGGAGAATTTGGAATCCCGGGGTACGCGACGGAGGTCACGTTGGGGAGTGTCTTGATCGTGACGCCGTTGGCCGGACCATGGCCCATGTCCCAGAAGACCATCTGGTAGTACTGGGTGGTGCCCACGGGACCTGGCGAAGGAGTCCAGGTGAAGGTGGGGTAGAGTGGAACGCCCTCGGCATGGTCGGCTGGGGAGACCAAGCGCACGTCCCAAGCTGGAAGCGGAGTAGCCTCGGCTTCCAAGGGCGCCGACTCCGCGGTGCCCCGGAAGTAGACGATGCGGTAGTACGCCGTCTTGCCCACTTCGAGGTCCGGCTTGCTGTCGCGGTAGAGGTAGGTCGCGGCCCCGGTGGCGTTCACGGTGTAGATGAGTTTGTAGTCCGCCTCGTCGGCGAGCCTGCGGTAGATCCGGTACCCGTCACCCAAGACACCGGCGGCATCCTGTGTCGGCCTGCGCCAGCGGAGCTCGACGTAGAGGTTGGCTCCGGAGGGGGCGGCCCCGGGCTCAAGCAGCTCGCCGTAAAACCCCAGTTTCTTGGACAGCGTCACCGCCAAAGCCGTCCGAGGAGGAATCATCACACCCCAGTACGTATCGGTGAGGATGTTCGCTGTGGGAGGCGACGGGGCGGACACAGCGTCCGGGAGGCCAGGGGTCACGTACACCCGGTAGATGAGGTGAGTTCGATTCTCGTTCCAGTCGTAGACGACGACCTCAAAGGTGGTGTCCCCAGCCACGCCGTAGGCGTAAGGGTCAATGGAGAACGGGCCCGTGGTATAGGTGTGGCTCTGAAAGACTCGGGGGGCCGTCAACAAGGACGCGCCCGGTATTTTCCCAAAGGCCGCGTAGATGTACATGATGTGGTTGGGCCCCTGGGCGTTGATGGTGACGGTGATGGGCCCGGAGATCGTCATTCCCTCGGTAACCCCGGTCACGGTGACCGTGGGGGGCACCTTGGAGAACGTGGGACTCCCTGCCGGCTTGAGGACGATGTCGTGGCGGGCGGCGCTGGCCACCTTGACCCCCTCAACCCGGGAAGTGGCATGCCCGTCCTTCCGGACTTCCACGATGTACAGCCCTTCGG
>CAKZKH010000050.1 GCA_937122485.1 uncultured bacterium
GCCCGCAAACCCGCCCCCAAAGCCCGCAAGCGTGGACGGCCCCCGGCCAAAGCCCCGCGGGCCAAGGTCAAGCTTGAGCTCATCCCCGAGGCCGTCAAGGCCGCCCCGCCTGCGTTCCAAAAGGTCGCGTTGACCCTGGCCGAGCGACCGGGAGAGCGTGTCCCAGCCGAGGAATTGACCAAGGCTGCTGGCCTGGCCAAAAGACAGCTCTCTGGGGTGATCGGCGCCTTCGGCCGGGGCTGGAAAAACCGCTACAAGGGTGGTGGCCCCCTGTTCCCCTCCACCTACGACCGCAACCTGAAGATGAAGGTGTTCACCGTGACCCCGGAGGTGGCCAAAGCCATCCGCTCAGCCCTGACCCCGGGTGGCGAGGCCAAAGCGTCCCGCCGCAGCACCGAGAAGAGCTGATTCCCACACCTCGATCTCCATGAGCGGCCTGTCCCCGCACAGGCCGCTTTTTGCCCGCCCTGCGGAGGATCTTCCCGCAGCCGGGAGAAGCGTGGCGTTGACGGGGCGTTCGGGAGTGCTAGCATGGTCCCGTTCCAGAGGAGGAACAATGACCAGCATTTGGAGGGGGCTTGCGATAGCCGCATTGGCCCTCTTGGCCGGAACCTTGGCGGGCTGTCTGGGCCCCCGGTTGACAGCACCCGCCCAGCCTGACCAAGGGCTTGTTTCGTTCGGATGGGACACCCGCACCCTGAGCGAGGCCGCTCACTTCATTGTGACCGGCCAGGTCGTCCGGCAGGAGTCCGTTCTTCAAACCACCTCCCTGGGCGACCGGATCGTCACCACAGTGGAGCTCAAGGTGAGCGAAAACCTGAAAGGGAACTCCCCAGAAACGGTGGTCGTCCAGCATCTGGGCGGGCGCGTGGGCGACCTGGTGATGTGGGTCAGCCACGAACCCCGGTTCCGCGTGGGGGAAAACGTGGTCCTCTTCCTGAGCCCGGCCGAAGACGGTCCGCTTGCCGTGTGCGGAGGGTTTCGAGGCAAACTCACGGTGATGGGCGACCGCGTGGCCGAGCTTGGGCTATCGCTGACGGATTTCGCCCACCGCCTCAGTCTTGCCTTGTCCGGGAGGGACCCGGGACCCGACCCGGCGTTCGTCCCCCTGGAGGAAGGCAGCCTGTCGCTCATGGGTGAGCCCTTGGCCTACCGGTATGAAGAAATTCGGTGGCCGCAGGTTCAACCAGTTGTCCCTTACCGGATCAACGGTCAAGCGAGCTGGCTGGGGCCGATTCAGGCGGCAAGCGGAACGTGGAACAGTGTGGGAAGCAAGCTCACCTTCCAGTACGCCGGCACCACCACCACCCCGGCAGGGTTCCGCGACGGACTCAACGTGATTGAGGCCATTCGCTCCTATGGGGCCACGGGCTGGCCCGCCCAGGCCACCGTGTGGTACCGCACCACGAGCACGGGAGGGGACATCCTCGAGTGCGACATCGCCCTCAACCTGTACTACAGGTGGGCCACAAACGGAACCTCCACAGCCCTGGACATTCAGAGCCTGGTCACCCATGAGCTCGGGCACTGGCTCATGCTGCGCGATCTTTACCGAACTCAGGAAGCCGAGATGACGATGTACGGGTTGGTGACCAACGGGGAAACAAAGAAGCGAACCCTGGAGGAGCCGGACAGGCGGGGAATGTTGGACATCTACGGGCCCCGGTAGACCTCGCCCCCAACCCAGCTTATGCCCCAGCCGCTCGCCTACGGGGAAGACGTGCTCCTGGTGGAGCCGGGCAAGACCCGGACCTACCTCGTTCGCTTGGAGGAAGACAAGGCCTTCCACTCCCATCGGGGCCTCATCCCCCACGCCGCCATCGTGGGCAAAGAGGAAGGCCAGTCCGTAACCACCAACACCGGGTTTGCGTTCCTTGTCTTCCGCCCACGGATTGGGGACCGCATGTTCAAGGTCAAGCGGCGGACGCAGATCGTCTACCCCAAGGATGCGGGGTGGGCGGTGTTGGCCCTGGACCTCAAGCCCGGGATGCGGGTGTTGGAAATGGGAACGGGTTCGGGGGCGTTCACGTTGCTCCTGGCCCAGCTCGTGGGCCCGGAGGGCAAGGTGTACACGTTTGATCGCCGGGCCGAGTTCCTGGAAAACGCCCTGGCCAACATCGCCCGCGCCGGCTTTTCCGAGCGTGTCCAAGCCGGGATCCTTACCGCCGGCGAGCCCTTTCCCGTGGCCGAGGTGGATGCGGTCTTTCTCGACCTCCCCTCGCCCTGGGAGGCGATCCCTGCGGCCTACGCGGCGTTGGCGCCCGGCAAGCCCCTGGCCCTCATCGTGCCCACGGCCGAGCAGCTCAAACAGTCGGTAGCGGCCCTGAGCGAAGCTGGCTTTGTGGCCGTGGAGGTGGTGGAGCTCCTTGAGCGGCACATCCTCGTGCGCGAGCGGGAAGGCGTGCGTCCGTCCGAGCGGATGACCGGGTTCACCGGCTACCTCGTCACGGCCCGCAAGGCCGCCCCGCCCCCCAAACCCACCCCCCAGGAAACCGAAACCTTCTAGGGCAGGTGCGGGGGCGAGCGCAGGGCCTCCTCCGGCTGGGTGGCTAGCCA
>CAKZKH010000051.1 GCA_937122485.1 uncultured bacterium
CCAAGGGAGCTTGACCCTGAGCCGATACTTGGTCGTGGGCTTGGGTGGCGCAGGCGGCGGAGCTTGCACCTGTCGGCCTTCTCCCTGTTCCTGAACTTTGGAGGGTGGTGGAGGCTCGATAATTTGCACTGTTTCAGCGCGCCGGCGCTCGGCCTCCTCCCCCCGTAGGACCAGGGTCTTTGGCTCCAAGGCCGCTTCGTCACAAGATCGTCGCCAGAAGATCTCCTCGTCGTTTTGGATTCCCAGGATGCCCGTCGTTACACCTTCCACGATGGCTTCCCGGACGGTCCTTTCCCGAACGATGGGCATCCCTGGCACGCTGAAGAACATGTTCCAGATGTCTTCGTAGAGTTTGGCGTTCTCATCCGGGCCGAAAACCCGCTCCTTCAGTTCCTCTGGGCTCAGCTTGTCGCTGTAGCGGTCCGCTTCCTTGAGACAACCCAGGACAAGGCCCCCGAGGCTCTGTCCCGGTTTCTCTTGTGGCCGCAGGAGCCACCATTCAGGAGGATTGCTCCCGTTCCAAAGCGCTAAGTGACACCAGGTATCCAGGACCAACTGGTAAGCCCGATTGGTCTGCTGATCCAGCCGCCTCTTGAGCTCCTGAACGTCGTCTTCCCCAAGCTTTTCTTTTTCGGTTTTTTGAACTCCGCGCAAGGCCAAGAGGTTGCGTACCACGCTGCGCAGGGAATGGAGCCTTTCTTGATTCGGGGCAATGACCAAAAGCCCACCGGGAGCCGAACGCGGCGTTTCCCCTGCATACTTGAACAAGGAATTCACAAATTCTGGGGTTTGTGGCTTGCCATAGGAATGCTCCTGCCCTAGCACCACCAAGACATGCCCCCGCCTGTCGGGAACGTCCCGGGAAGCCCGAGGCCAAAGGGGTTTGCTTGGGGGAAATTCCTGACCCAATCGCTTCTCCACAATTTCCTTGATTTCCTCGAAGATCGCTTCCTCTTCCACGCCCTCCTCGGCGTTCACGATGGCTCGATTGAGGTTGAGTTCGGTGGAGAAGAAGTATCGGCCGTTTCTCTTGTGCAGATACAGAAGTTCTTCCTCCAGTCGAGAAGTGACGTCTCCAATCGCTGCGGGAGAAAGTCCTGGGCGAAGACCAGCAGCGCGCAGCCGGGCGATAGTCAATCCCCGCTCCTCTTTCTCAGCCCCAGAGAAGGAGTAAAGGAAAATGGCGGTAGCCAATCCCTGGGCAAGTCCCTCTCTTTTGATCTCTTCGGGAAGTCCTGCGTCCACCCTGCGGGCGAGCTCCCTTCCTCCAACGATGTCGCTGGCAATCACCGACTCATAGGCACGCCCGATGGGCAGGAGCAACGTCTCCCGCACGCTGGCCACTTCCAACGGCACATCGGAAACCCGGATCAAAGGTATTGGCGGTGATTCTTTCCTGTGCTTCCACTGCCAAGCCACAATTTCCGCGAGGAACCGAAGTACTCCTCTCGTCCTCTGGAACTCGTGGAACGAGCCCCACTGGTTGTAGAGAACGTCGATGAGCTCTGGGTGGAACGGGTAAGCCTTTTCCAGGCGCTGCCGATATTGGGGATTCCGCACATCATCGGGCAGTTGCTCGCCGAGCTCGCGGTACATGGCCGAATATCGCTCGGCCACCTGACTTCGAAGGCTAGGATCCCCGAGATCCGCAAAAAGCCGCTGTCGGACAACCTCATAGATTTCTTCGCCGTGCACGGGCTCGGCCAGGCGGTGCATCCTTCCCACGACGTCCTCAAGCCTTGTCTGCACCCGCTCCCCTTCTTCCCCGTAGGGGGTGCTGGTGGTGGTTGTAATCACCACCAGGCACCGTGAAAGCGAGCCCGCAAGTTCGGTGAGTTCGTGCACGAACGTGAAAACTTGGGACTGGTAAGCGCGGGCAGCTTCGGGCTCGCCGCGGCCCAGTTCCCCAGGTAGCGCAAGCCTGCTCAAATATTCGGCAATTTCATCCACCAAGATCAGGACCGGACCTTCGCCCAGCACCTTGCGCAGCACCTCTTTTCCCGGGCTTACCCGCTTTTCATCGTGCTCCTTAACGAGTTGGTAGCGACCCAGCTGTTCAGCGATTTCACCCCAGGGAGTTCGGCCCTTCAGGGGATCGGCGGCGGTCCCCACGAAAACGGCCACGCCGGCTCGTTTGAGGTCCTCTAGACCTGAGCTTTGATAATCCAGCCCCCATTCCTGCAATATGACCTCGGGAGAGCGCGCGAAATGGTAAAGGGCGATCAACGCGTGGGTCTTCCCGCCGCCGAAAGTGGTCTGGAGATGAACGACCGCCTCGCCCCCCTGGCCAGTAAGGCGGCTCTGAGCCGTGCGGAGAAGGTTGAGCAGGCCCTTTGTGACGCAGGTTCGCCGGGCAAATTCCAAAGGGTCCTGGTATTCCCGATCCGCTCTCTCTTGAACTACATCGTCCAGTTTCGCCGCGAACTTGGCAGGATCAAGCTTTCCCGAGATCACGTCTTCGTGCGGCTTGACTACTTCCCACCAGGCAGGGGGCTCGCCGGAAAAGGGCTTGGCTTCCTCCACCAACTTGGCTCTGCTCAGGAGCATGCGGAGGTTTTCAAAAAAGTTCCGGGCCTCTTCAATGTCCACCCCCGTTTCCCCATGGGCGACCCGGTTTCTCAGGTCGATCCAGCCCTGAACGAGTTGGGGATTGTCCAGAATAGAAGTGTCGCGTCCCAACTTGTCCTTGGCTAACTTTGCCAGCTTGGCTTCGCGGTACACCCCCACAAGCTGCCCCAAGGTGAGCTCGTCCACCGTCTTGCCCTTCCCCTGAGCTCCTAGCGCCTCGGTAGCTTTCTTGAGTTCCTCCGGAGGCAGTTTGGAGAGGAGCTCCTTCAACACCTGGCGCAAGGCATTCTCCACAATTCTCCCACAAACGTGGACTGCAATTGCAGATTCGTTTTGGTTCAAAAATCTTTCCGCCTTCCGTAGCTCTTTAACGTACTCCACGGAAATGCATCACCCCCTCAAAAGGTAGTCTAACGCACCACCTGCTCCCCATGCCACACTAGGAAAGTGCAACGTGCTGATGCCCACAGACTCCGTCGTAGAGCTCCCGGGCGCGCGCTTCTCCATCAGGATCCCCTGCGCGAAGAGAAGAGGTCCGGGCCTTTCTCGGGGAATGCGCGTTGCCGAGAAATGAGACCGTGGATGAGACGGCGTTCTTCGTCCCTTTCCGGCAGGACCTCCGCAATGGCCTGAGCTACTTGCCAGAAAGCTTTGGAAGGTCCGTGAGTCGAGGCCAAAAGGTCGTCCAGGGCCTTGGTGTTGCCCTCGCTATACAGACGGCTAGCCCGGTGGAGCACGTCGACCATGGACGCGTGTTCGGCCTCGTGCAGTGGAAACTTTCGGTCCTTGGGCCCCAAAAGGCGGACCGCGTCTCCAGCCTTCTTGGCAAGGCCCTTGCCCTCGAGGTTTTCCAGTTCCACCCCGCGGGCCTGGGCCAATTTCCTGGCTTCGTCGAATTCAACAGTCTTCTGGCCGTAGCTCCACCGCCAAAGGAGGTAGAACTGGGTTTCCTGGTCCACTTGGGCCACGTGACCATTTTGGAGCACTTGCCGGACGGCGAAGTCGGCGGTGATCGTGCGGACAAGGTTCAAAAGTTCGGCCACGGAGACCTCTTCGCCGGAGAGCTTGCGCACCCTGCTGTAGCGGCCAAACACCTCCACACCAGGCCCGATGGCACTCATGAAGAAGTCGGCACCCCGGATCCCTGCTTCCCAGAACTCCCCAAGCCGCTTTTCCAACCTTTCCTCGATTTCCCTGCGCACCTGGGCGTAATCTCCTACTTCGGAGCCCAAGCGCTTGCGGCAGACCATGTAGATGCTGGAGGCCAGCGCCGCCGACTTTTGCGCCCGCAGCCGCGCCTGCATCTCGGTGTGGATCGGCCAAGAAGCGGTCATGTAGAGGCCGGCATCGAGCAGGGCTTGGATGACCGT
>CAKZKH010000052.1 GCA_937122485.1 uncultured bacterium
TGGCCTTGAGGAGATGGCCACCGGAGGGTTCCTTTGAAGCTATCTCAGTTTGAAGGAGGAACCCCACCGATGGCCGAAGGGATCTTCTGCGCAAGTACCGGGAGGACACGAAGGTGGACGCCTCGGCCTGGTCCTCCTCATCCAGGAGCTCCGTGGATGCGGAGGTGAAGGAGAACACCCCCGGCCGAGCGATAGGAGCGAACGTCCGCTCGCCTCATGTACCGCAACGGCTACCGCGGAAGACGGTGGGACACCCGAGTAGGCAGGGGTGACGCTCCGGATCCCCAAGGTTCGGCAAGGGAGCCACTTCCCGGCGTTGGTTGAGGCCCGGCGGAGGACGGAGAAGGCCCTGTCGCGGGGATCTTCCCGAGCGCGGTCGGCGCTACGGCTGATCGGGACGGTCCTGGAGGAACAGGGAGGCCAGTGGCTGACCGTGGGCTGGTACTTCAGCTTGGGGTCCAGGGCCGCCCTCTACGGGAGCTCCCCGGCGGAGCTCGAAGTCCTTGCCCTGGAGGTCCCGAAGGAGGTGATCGCTGTCTGGCTCGTCACAACCGATGAGGAACCCCATGTACAGCGCTTGCCGGGACGTAACCCAAGAAACGCTCGGAACTTCCGGCCCTCTCCCAGGCCCTGTCTTCGCTCGCTGGGGTAGAGAAGGTAACGGCGATTCTCTCCGACAAGGAGGGCACCAGGAAAAACGTCCTTTGACCGCTGCGGACGGGGAGCATCTCACCCTGACTGCGGTTCTCGACCCCCCTCATCCGTAAGCCCGTGACAGACTGAGCAAGTCCTGGGACGATGCTTGTCCGGGTGGCGGTTCAAACCCCAGCCCCCGGTCGCCCCAGATCGCAAAGAAGGGGACCTGAAGCAAGGAGAAAAGAAGCGGGGCCGCGCACAGCGGCCCCGCCGGACTTACTCCACTCTTTCTACGGGTCGGCCTTGACTTGCGGTGGGCGATTCACATTCGTGACCTTGATGCACAGAACGTCCTCGGCGATCGCCCCGCAGGGGTCCATGACCCGCAGAACCAGCGTCACCATGATGTGGTCGCAGCCTTCCACCTCGGGAGCGACGAAGATCGGGCACAGGGTGTCGTCCCCGATGAGCAGGCCCGCGCTGGCGGTCCAGCTGTAGGTAAGCTTCTCCCCGTCCGGGTCCCCGGCCTTGGCCAGGATGGCGATGCGGCCGCACTCGGGCACGGTGAGGTCCGGACCGGCATCGGCCCAGGGTGGGCGGTTCACGTTGCGCACGTACACGCGAACCGTGTCCTGAACCTCAGCCCCACAGACATCGCGCACCTTGAGGACCAGCTCCACGAACTCCCCCTCGCACTTGCTGGTCAAGGGGGCCGTGTACACTGGGGAGAGGGCCGTGGGGTTGTCCAACGAACCCCGGCCGCAGGGAACGATCCACAGGAAAGTGAGGGGCTCACTGTCCGGGTCGGCGGCACAGGCCATGAGCTTGACCTTGCCCCCCTCGTCCACCATGAGGTCTGGGCCGGCGTCCACCACCGGCGGCCGGTTCACGTTGCGCACGTGCAAAAGCAGCTTGTCCACGCTTCTGGCCCCGCAGGCGTCCTCGGCCGTGACGGTGATCTCCACCATCTCCCCCTCGCAGGGGAGGACCCAGGGAGCGAAGTACGTGGTCTCTACACCGTTGGGGTCCGTGAAAAACCCCTTAGGGGCCGACCAGGTCACTTTGACCGGGTCGCCGTCGGGATCGTAGATCTCCGCCCGGAGCACAATGCACTCCCCCTCGTTCACGGCCTTCACCGCTTTGGGGGCGGCGAGCACAGGGGGCTGCTGCCCAGGCGGGACAGCCGTGGGACACTTGGTTGCAGGAACTGGGGCTGGCGGCGGGCACGGCAAACACAGGCCCTCGTCGAACACCCTGTTCTTGCCTGGGCCGCCGTCGATTTTGTTGCAGCCCGGACCCCCCAGGATCAGGTCGTCGCCTAGGCCCCCACACAAGATGTCGTCGCCGGCTTCGCCTTCCAGGCGGTCATCGCCCTCCTCCCCGTAGATCACGTCGCACCCGGTACCCCCAAGGAGGAGGTCGTTCCCCGCACCCCCCAGGATGAGGTCGTCCCCATCCCCACCTTGCACCAGGTCGTCTCCCGCTCCAGCGATGACCAGGTCGTTTCCGCCGAACGCGTAGATCTGGTCTTTACCTCCAAGGGCGAGGATGAGGTCGTTGCCCGAGGTCCCAAATAGCACGTCGTCCCCGTCCGTCCCCACGAGGACCTTGGCCGGCGGGTTGGCCTCCAGGAACTTCAGGATCAAGTCCCACATGGCGTCGCAGGTGGGGTAGGGGAGGTGCTTGACCAACAACTGAAGGATGTCCGTACTGACTTTGTACTTGGTCAAGCAGGTGGGCAGGGTAGGCGCCGGAGGCGTGGGGGGAAGGGTAGGCAACCCCAAAAGCTCGCGGAACAGTGCCGCCAACTCCCCCGGGTCTTTGACCAACACGAACCGGCCCTTGCCCGCCGCGGCGATGGCGCGCAGGGCCTTCTCCTCCTCGGGCTTCACGGCCAAGGCCACCACATCCACGGTGTACCCCGCTGCCGCCAACTTGCGGGCCTCGGCCTCCGGGTTCCCCCCGCAGGTCTCCACCCCGTCGGTGAGAAGCACCACCCGGGCAGGAGCGGGAACGCTGCCCGCCACAAACTTCAGGGAGGAGGCCAGCGGGGTCTTCCCTTTGGCCACGAGGCCCTTGATCCGGGCCACGATGCTCGCCCGCTCGGTCGCGGTGTAGGCCTTGAGCGGGTAGAGGAGTTCAATGTCCTTACAGCTTGCAGCCTCCGAGGTCTTGACCACCCGGTGACCGAACACCACCACCGCAAAGGCTGTACCTTCCGGCAACCCCTCCACGGTTTGCACCAAAGCGTCTTTGGCAAACTCGAACTTCGTGACGCCATTGTGGGGCAGGTTCATGGAGTCGGACGCGTCCAAGATGAAGGCGATTCGCACCGGATCAGCCCAAACCGGAGCCGCCAGAGCTACGAGCGCTGCACCCAATACCATCCATCTCATGGGTTCCTCCTTGTTCCCACATTGAGCCTTGCCCCACGACGGGACAGTCGACACCTTTTCATGGGAATCCGAGGACAGTATAAGGGGAAGGTCGGTCCTGATCTGTAACGCAGGCTACACCCGGCCGTACTTCCGCCCGGGGAACTCGCCAATCAACCCTGCCAACTCCAACTCCAAGAGGATTTGGGCCACCCGGGCATGGGAAAGGCCCGAGCGCTCCACCAGCTCGGAAGGGTCCAAGGGTTCCTGGGCCAGAAGGTCGTACACTTTCCGGACCTCGGGTTCCAAGTCGGGCTGGCGGCGCTCCCGGGTGAACAGGGGCACGAGGCCGAGCTCGCTCAACACGTCCTCGGCGGAGGTCACGACCCTGGCCCCTTCTTGGATGAGGCGGTTGGTGCCGGCCGAGGCCTCCGAGGTGATGGGACCGGGCACGGCCATGACCTCTTTGCCTTGTTCCAGGGCGTAGTCTGCGGTGACCAGGGCGCCGGAGCGCAGGGGGGCCTCCACCACAACCACGGCCAGGGACAACCCGGCGATGAGGCGGTTGCGACGGGGAAAGGACCAGTTGGCCCCCGGCATGTTCCAGGGAAACTCGGTGAGCACGGCCCCGCGGGAACGGATTTGCTCCACCAGGCGCTCGCTTCCCGCAGGATAGATGCGGCCCAGGCCTGTGCCCAGAACCGCGACTGTCCGCCCGGCGAGCAGAGCCCCCTGGTGGGCCGCGGTGTCAATCCCCGGGGCCAAGCCCGAAACCACCGTCACCGCACGGGAAGCTAGTTCCTCCCCAAGCTTCTTGGCCACAAGCCGGCCGTAGGACGAGCACCGCCGCGTGCCCACCACGGCCACGGCCACACGGTCCTCCGGCTTCCACTCCCCCAGCTGGTACAGCACGGGCGGGGCCGTGGGAAGGTCCCGCAGGGGATCAGGGTAGTTCGGATCGTCCCATGTGAGGACGGCAGCCCCAGCCCGGGCGACCCGATCCAGCTCCCTTGAGGGATCCGATTCCTTCCGCTCGCGAAACACGGCCTCACCGAGCTCCTCCCCCAGCTCCTCGGGTTGACCCTTGCCCAGGGCTTCCCAGGCCTCCACAGGTCCCCCGCAGTGCTCCAAGAGCAAGCGAAGCCGGCGGGGCGTCAAGCCGGGCAACAGGTTCAGTCCAACCCAGGCCAGCTTCCGGTCCATCACCGGCGATGGTAGCCCGCCCGGTGCCCGAAGGGGTACACTAAGGGTTTGAAGGAGGTCACCGTGATCAGAATATTCCTTCTGGCTGTGGGCCTGGGGAGTGTTTGGTGCATAAGCTCCGGCCAAGTGATTCAAAGCGAGTATGGGTACCATGAGCATGCCCTGGCTGTGTTGGGCCCCGACACTTTTGCTGTGGCCCAAAGCCGCACAGTGGAAATTCGCTCTTGGACGAACCCTGCCCGCCCGATTCGGACTTTGCCCGCGGCACCGGGGATTATCTGCAGCCTGGCCTCCACACAAGACGGCAAACTCCTCGCCGCTGGGGACTTGGACGCCAACATCACGGTGTGGGAAGTGGCCACCGGCAAAGTGGTGTGGACCAAGTACGCCCACAAGTTCACGGTGTGGACGCTGGCTTTCTCCCCGGACGGGACCCTCCTGGCCTCGGGATCGTTTGACGCCACGGTGCGCCTGTGGGATACCCGCACCTGGATCGAGGTGGGCGTGTTCATTGATCCCAAGCTGGTGGACCCCGAATACAAGGATCGGGCCCACGTGGGCTGGGTGCGGTGTATCACGTTCTCCCCGGACGGAAAAACCCTGGCCACCAGCGGCTGCGACGGGTTCATCCGCATTTGGAACGTGGACACCCTCCGCCTGCGCCGCGATCCCATCCAGGCCGGGATCAACGTGTACTCCTTGAGCTTCTCCCCCGATGGCCGCTACCTCGCTTGCTCCAACAACCCCGGAGAAATCCGGATTTACAGGACCGACACCTGGGAACTGGTCCGCGTGTTTCGGGAGGGGCTGCGGGGCTCCATGTACGCGGTGACGTTCTCCCCCGACGGGAGACTCGTGGCGAGCGGTGGGTACGGCAAGAGGCTGGAAATCTACGACGTCGGCACGGGCCAAAAAGTGACGGAGTTCAGGGGTCACGAGGACGACATTTGGGGCGTGGCCTTCTTGCCCGACGGGAAGAGGTTGATCACCACTTCGAGGGACCTGTCCATCCGCCTTTGGCGCCTGGGGAGCTAGAGCGGTTAGCTCGACGCGTCCAGCACTGCAGGAAGTGCCCCCGGTTGGTGGCCTACCGGGAAGAAGCAGCCTGGCGCAAGCGGGCTGCTTACCATGGCCAACACTACTGGGCTCGGCCTGTCCCAGGATTTGGAGACCCTCGGGCCGGCATTCTCGTCGTGGGCCTGGCCCCGGCAGCCCATGGGGCCAACCGTACGGGGCGGATGTTCACGGGGGACGGGCCCAGGGGAGCGGGCGACTTCCTCATGGCTGGGCTCCACCGTGCGGGCCTGGCCAATCAGTCATTTTCGCAACGCCGCGGCGACGGCCTGGTGCTGCAAAACGTCTACCTCACGGCCGTGGTGCGCTGCGCCCCTCCCCAAAACCGGCCCACCTCGGAAGAGATTCGCAACTGCATCCCCTTCCTTGAGGAAGAGCTTCGGGTTCTCCCCAACGTTGGCGCGATTGTGACCTTGGGCCGAGTGGCGTTTTTAGGTACCCTGACGGCGCTTGAACACTTGGGTTACCCACGGAGTCGTTCCCTCTTTGCTCACGGGCAGACCTTGAGGGTCGGTCCCCAAGGCCCCTTGGTGATCGCTTCCTATCATCCTTCCCGACAAAACACCCAGACCGGGCGGCTCACCCCGGGGATGTTGGACGCGGTCCTGAACGTGGCGGTGAAAGCCCAAGAAGAGGGGGCCGCAGGCGCGGCCCCCTCACCAGAATCCTCGAAGGTTAGAAGCCTAGGGCCTTGAAGATGGGTTCCCAGTTCAGGGCCTTCAGGAAGGCCTCCACGGTGTCCAGCTTGAACGAGGCCGCCAGGGTGAGGAGAAGGTTCTCAATGCCTTCGGCCGGGGAGGCCATGACCATGGCGGTGAGGAGCTCCGGCGTCAAACCCAAAAGCTTGAGGGAGTCGGCAAGGGTGGGGTTGGTAGTGAAGAAGGTCGTCAGCATGTTGGAGAACCCCTGAGGAGAGGCCTCGCGCAGGGCCACAAGGCCGGAGGAGAGGACCTTGATGAGAGCGGAGAGGTTGCCGAAGTAGGGCAAGCCCGCCGCACGGCCGTCCACCAGCCACATCACCAACACCGGCTTGGCCGCGGCCGGCTGCCACCGCAGCTCCACAAACCCGTCCTTGACCAGGCTGCCCCCCAGCGCAAGCTCCGTGGCGTTTGTCCCACCGGCAAGAACCTTGAACCCGCCACCGACTTCCAGCTTGCCCAGGAGGGTCACCGGCTGGTCAAACTCGACCTTCAGGCCTGTGACAGCCTTGCCGGTCTTGTTGAGGAACCAAGCTACAGCGCGGGCCTCACTGGGGAAAAACCTCATTTCCACGGCCTGAGAAAAGGCCAAGGCCCCCAGGCCTAGCACCAAACCGAATACCACAATCGCCCTGTTCACGGATCTACCACCTCCCATAGAGAAGTTGCCCAATTGTACGGAGGGCGGCCATGGCAAGCAAACTTCCAGGGCGTCGGGCAAGTTTGCCTTATCAGCACGGGGCAGGACCCGACGAGCTATACTTGCCCTCCCGAAGGGAGGGCCTTTGAAAAGGACAACTACCCGGGTAATCCCCCGCAACGTGTGGGCCGCCAGCCTCACCAGCTTCTTCATGGACATCTCCTCGGAAATGCTGTTCAACCTTGTGCCTCTGTTCTTGGCCAACGTGCTGGGGGTCAAGGGGACGTTCATCGGCCTGATCGAGGGCGTGGCCGAGTCCACAGCCTCCCTGCTCAAGCTCTTTTCCGGGCGGATTTCCGACCGGCTGCGCCGGCGCAAGGGGCTGGCTGTGGCGGGCTACGGAATCTCCGCCTTGGCCAAGCCTTTCCTGTACTTCGCAAGCTCGTGGGGGGCGGTGGCCGCTGTGCGCTGGGCCGACCGCGTGGGCAAGGGGATCCGCACTGCCCCGCGCGATGCGCTGTTGGCCGACTCCACCCAGGCCGAGCGGCGGGGCCTGGCCTTCGGATTCCACCGGGCCGCCGACACAGCCGGAGCCCTCCTGGGCGTCCTGGGGGCCCTCCTGGCCGTGGCCATGACCCAAGGAGGAACAACCCTATTGCAGGTGCAGACCTTCCGGGTGATTGTGCTGGTGAGCATTGTTCCTGCCGTGCTCGCGGTGATGGCGTTGGCGGTCCTAGCCCAGGAAGTCCGCTTGATCAAGAAACAATCCCCTTCCAAACTAAGCTTCAGAAACTTGGGCAAGCCTTTCTTGCTGTTTTTGGCCATCGTGGGGACGTTTGAGCTGGGCAACTCGGCCGACGCCTTCCTGGCCCTGCGGGCGCAAACTTTGGGGGCCAACGTGCTCGCCATCCTGGGCATGATCGCCACGTTCAACCTTGTGTACGCGCTCATTTCCACTCCCGCTGGAGCTCTCTCCGACCGCCTTCCCCGCAAGTTCCTCATCGTGGGGGGCTGGTTGTTTTACGCGCTGGTGTACTTGGGTGTCGGGTTGGCTCGGCACAGCTGGGCGATGTGGGTGCTGTACATGGCCTACGGGGCGTACTACGGGGTGGCCTACGGTGTGGCCCGGGCGCTCATTGCCGACTTGGTTCCCCCCGAGCTGCGGGGGACCGCATACGGGGCATACAGCATGGTCGTGGGAGCCATGGCCTTGCCGGCCAGCCTCGTGGCCGGAGCCCTGTGGGATCGGTTCGGGCCGGAGTCCCCGTTCTACTTTGGGGCTGGGCTGGCCTTGATCGCGGCTCTGGCCTTGTGGGTGTGGAGCCCCACTACACGAACTGCTCCCCGGGGTAGCGGCAGTACCCGTTGACGAAGTCCCGCCCGGTGATCACCCGGCACCCCGTGGGCTGGATGAGCAGCACTTCCAAGACCCCGTCCCCCGCAGCCACAAACAGGCCGTGCTTGTCGGGGAGGATCGTCCCAGGCAGGGCCTGCGGTCGGGATCGATCCACCAAGTTCGTCTTGTGGACCTTGACCAAGACGTCCCGGAGGGTGGTGTGGGCTCCAGGCCAGGGGTTCGTTCCCCGCACCAGGTTGTGAATCCTTGGGCAGGGCCATTCCCAGCGAATGCGGCCGTCTTCCTTGGTGAGCTTGGGGGCCAAGGTCCCCTCGACCGGCTGGGGTTGAGGAACGAGTTTCCCGGCGACATAGCCCTCGATCGTCTCCACGATCAGCTCGGCCCCCAGGGCGGCCAGGCGCTTCTCCAATTCCCCTGCCGTCTCGTCGGGGCCGATGGCCGTCTTGGCCTGAAGAAGAATGGGCCCTGTGTCCATCCCTTCGTCGAGCACAAACGTGGTGATGCCCGTTTCCCTTTCCCCCTGGATGATGGCCCAGTTGATGGGGGCTGCCCCGCGGTACAGGGGAAGAAGCGAGGCGTGGATGTTGACACAGCCCAGGCGGGGCAAGCGCAGCACATCCGTGCGCAGAAGCTGCCCAAACGCGGCCACCACCAACAGGTCCAGGTTCAGCTCCCGCAGGCGGGCCAGCACGTCAGGCTTGTTGATGGACTTGGGCTGGAGCACCGGAAGGCCCAGCTCCAGAGCCTTGACCTTCACCGGGGGCGGGGTGAGCTCCAGGCCTCGGCCTGCTGGTCGATCGGGCTGGGTGATCACCAGTTCCAGCCCGTAGGTCTCAGCCAAGCGCACCAAAGCAGGGACCGCGAACGTTCCCGTTCCAGCAAACGCCACCCTCAGATTTGCTTGAGCGAAGGCTGCCCCTCCTTTCCTCTCTCCCGCACTTGCTTGTAGGCCCGCAGGACGCTGCGTCGCTCCTCGGCCGGCAAGTGGTCCACGTACAACACCCCATCCACGTGATCGATCTCGTGCTGGATAACCCGGGCCTCCAGACCCTCAAGCTTGAGCTCCACAGGGTTTCCTTGCTCGTCCTGGGCTTGGAGGACCACCCACTCGGCCCGGGGCACGTCGCAGTCCACACCCGGCAAGGACAGGCAGGCCTCGGAGTCCACCACGAGTTCGGGGGAGCGCTGTGTGATCACTGGGTTGAGCAGGACCTTCTCCTCGTCGCCGAGGCGTACGAGGATGACCCGGTAGGGCAGCCCGATTTGGTTGGCCGCCAGACCAAGGGCATGGACCTCGTGAAAGGCCTTTCGCAGGGCGGCGCTGGCCTCGGCCGCCTCCGGACTTCCCGGGCGCACGGGGAGGGCCGCCCGGCGCAGATGGGGATCAGGGTATAACTTGACCATGGTCTTGGCCCCGTCCGAGGGGCCGCTTATTATAGAAGGGCAGGAAATGCCGACAAAAAGGGAAAGTCTTCCCGCCCGGGTGGAGCTCGTCCGCAAGGTGTTGGAGCTTGAGCGCAAGAAGGGGTTCACCGACCGGGCGGTGGTGGGGGGCCTGGAGGCCTTCCTGCGAACCCAGCTCCCCGAAGCAGGCCCGGTGCTCGCCGGCTACCGCTCATGGCCAGCCCCACAACGGGCCCAGGCCGTGGCCATCTTGGAACGGAGAATTCAGGACGTGGCCCAAGGAAAACAAGCCCTTCAACTGCCCCGGATCACGGAGCTCCCCGGCGTTGGACCCAGGCGCGCTGAGCAACTGGCAAAGCTGGGAATCCAGACCGTGGAGGATCTGCTCACCTTCCTCCCCCGCCGCTTGGAGGATCGATCGGTGCTCAAGCCCATTGGGCAGGTCCGAGACGGAGAAACGTGCTTGATCGAAGGCACCGTGCGGGTCAAGGCCCGGTCCCAGGTGCGGCCCAGGCTGGAACTCCTCAAGGTGGCCGTGGATGACGGAACGGGAATCCTGTACGCAATCTGGTTCAACCAACCTTGGAGGGCCGACCAACTCCAACAGGGACAACGCTACGCCCTGTACGGGAAGGTTCAGCTCCGGTTCGGGGAGCTGCAGATGGAAAACCCCATTTGGGAAAGGGCGGGGGTGCGCAGGCTCACCGGGCGGCTGGTGCCCATCTACCCCAGCACCGAGGGCCTTTCCCAGCCCGTCCTCCAGGGCCTGATCCGCAAGGCGCTCGGCTCGTGGGGGGAAGAACTGGCCGATGTTGTCCCCGAAAGGATCCGCCAAGAGAACGGGCTGCTCCCGCGCCGGGAGGCCCTGAGGAAAATTCACTTCCCCCGCAGCGGGGAGGAGTTTCAAGAGGCCCGCAACTCCCTGGCCTTTGAGGAACTTTTTCTTCTTCAGGTGGGGGTGCTCACCCGCCGCAAGGAACAGGCCCGCCGGGGACGGATGCTTTCCCCCCCCGCGGGCGCCCTGACCCAATTCCTGGGTTGTTTGCCCTACCTGCCTACCCCATCCCAGCGCCGGGCCCTGGAGGCCATCCACGAGGACCTCCAAGCGCCCTATCCCATGCTCCGGCTTCTCCAGGGGGACGTGGGCTCGGGCAAGACCGCCGTGGCCGCCGGTGCGTGCGCCCTGACCGCTTCCGCGGGAGCTCAGGCCGCGGTGATGGCCCCCACCGAGATCCTTGCCGACCAGCACTTCCTCTCCTTCTCGGCCATCCTAGACAAGCTGGGGATCCGGGTGGACCGCCTGATCGGTAGCCTGACCCACAAGGAACGCAAGAGGGTGTTGGCAGACGTGGAGTCAGGCAAGGCCCAGGTGGTGGTGGGAACCCACGCCCTGATTCAGGAAGACGTGGTGTTCAAGGACCTCGGGCTTGTGGTGGTGGACGAACAGCACCGGTTCGGGGTGATCCAGCGCGCAGCTCTGGAGCACAAGGGAGAGGGAACCAACGTTCTGGTGATGTCCGCCACCCCTATCCCCCGCACGATCGTGCTCACCTTGTACGGGGAGTTTTCCCTCTCGGTCCTAGAGGAGATGCCCGCCCCGCGCGGCAAGGTGCGATCCGTGGAAGTCCCTCCTCAGCAGCGGGAGGAGGTGTACAGGGAGGTAGCCCAGCTTCTGGAGCGGGGAGAGAAGGGGTACGTGATTTTCCCTGTTGTGGAGGAGTCCGAGGACCGGGACCTCCGGGCCGCTGTGCAGGGCTTTGGGGAACTCCAGGCCCGCCTGGGGAAGTTCGGGGTCGACCTTGTCCACGGGCGAATGACCCTGGAGGAGAGGCGGGCGGCCATGGCCCGGTTCCGGACCGGGGAGATCCGGCTGCTGGTGGCCACGACGGTTGTGGAGGTGGGGGTGGATGTGCCCGATGCCTCGTTCGTGGTCATTGAACACGCCGAGCGGTTTGGCTTGGCCCAGCTCCACCAAATCCGGGGCCGCATCGGTCGGCGCGGGCAGCCGGCCTGGTGCTACGCCATCGCCGATCCTTCCACCGAGGAGGCTCGGGAGCGCCTCGCCGCCTTCACAAGCCACAACGACGGATTTACCATTGCCGAGGAGGACTTGCGGATCCGTGGGCCCGGCGACCTGTTGGGCACCGAACAGTCCGGTTTCCTGGCCCAGTTCCGGGCAGCCGACCTTGCCAGGGACCTGCCCCTTCTGGAAAGGGCCCGTGCCGAAGCGTTACGATTGGTGGACCAAGGCGTTCCTCAGCCCGTGGCCCATGAGGTGAACCGGCGGTTTGGAAAGAGCCTGGAGCTGTTGGGAGTGTAACGGTGATCGACGACGAAACGCTTGAGCGGATCGAGACCCTGGCTGGGCTGCGTCTCTCTCCCCAACAGCGGGAGAAGATGCGCCAGGACTTGTCCCGAATCCTTGCGTACTTCCAGAAGCTCCAAGAAGTGCCCACCGACAGCGTACAACCCTTCGACCCGCTGGCCGGCCAGACCAACGCCTGGAGGGAAGACGTACCCCGGCCTTCGCTGCCCAGGGACCAGGCCCTGGCCAACGCCCCTGCAACCCGCGAGGGTCACTTCTTCGTTCCCCCGGTGTTCGAGGAGTAAAGCTACTGTGCGGGAAAACCCTGTCCGAACCAGCGCCCGGTTCGTTATGGGTCAGGCCCAGGGGGTCCGGCTGGATGCCCAAGCTCTAGACCGCCTTGCCCAGGAACTTCTTGGCTTGCCCCCGAACGCCTGGGAGGGCCGCTACCACTTCCGCGGCGAGGAAGAGCTGACCCTGCGCTACCTTTTGGTGCTGGACACCCTGAACTACTGCTTCTGGCCAGACAAAAGTTGGCACGTGGTCGGGCCGGAGGGCGAACGGCTGAGCGGCTACGTCGCCCTGGCCTACGCCCTCCGCCGCGCCGCCGAAAATGCCCCCGAGTTCTTTGATCCCCAACACTTGGCCCACCTGGACGAGCCGGCGCTGCGGGACGTCTTGGGGGCCATCCCCCTTCTTCCTTGGCGGGTCCAAGGCTGCCGGGAAGTGGGGCGGGTGTTGGTTCAGTGGGGCTCGGCCCGGGCCTTCTTTGCGGCCGCCCGGGGCTCGTGCTTCCGCCTGGTGGAGCTCCTCACCGCCCACCTCCCCTCGTTCCGGGACAGCGCGGTCTACCGCGGCCGCTGGGTGTGCTTCCACAAGCGGGCCCAAATCCTGTGCGCCGACCTTGCGGGGACTTTCGGCGAACGAGGCCCTGGCGCCCTCGAGGACCTGGCCTGGTTGACCGCATTTGCCGATTACAAGCTTCCCCAAATCCTCTGGGCCCGGGGGGCGTTGGTGCCCCACCCCCGCCTGGCCCAGCGCATTCTCGCCAAGGAGGAGATCCCCGCGGGAAGTCCAGAAGAGGTGGAGATCCGCGCGGCCACGGTGTGGGCAGCCGAGGAGTTGACCCAGCGCCTCCAGGCCCAAGGCCGAACGATCCGGGCTTTCGAGGTGGACTGGTTGCTGTGGAACCTCTCCCAGAGCCTGGTCTCTGTCCCCCACCACCGCACCCGGACGCGGGCGTACTGACGTGAGCATGGAGTTCCAAGTCCTCCACAGGGTTGCGGGAAGCGAGGCCCGGCTGGGCCTGCTGCGCACAGCCCACGGGGACATTCGGACCCCGGCGTTTGTGGCCGTGGCCACCCGGGGCACGGTAAAAGCCCTGTCTGCAGAAGACGTGGCTGCCCTGGGTGTAGAAGTGTTGATCGCCAACACCTATCACCTGGCCTTGCGGCCCGGGGCCGAAGCGGTCGCGGCCCTGGGGGGCCTGCATGGGTTCACCGGGTGGAAAGGCCCGTGGTTCACGGACTCCGGGGGTTTTCAGGTCTTCTCCTTGGGGGCCGGCAAGGTGCACGGGGTGGGCAAGATCGCCTCCATATTTCCCGGAGAGGCCTCAGCCCGGCCGGTGGGGGAGTCCCTGGTGGAGCTCACCGAGCAGGGGGCCAAGTTCCGGTCCATCGTGGACGGCGGGTGGGTGTTGTTCACCCCCGAGGAGGTTATACGCCTGGAGCGGCTGTTGGGGGCGGATGTGATCCTCCCCTTGGACGAGTGCACCTCGCCGTTTCACGACGAGGTGTACACCCGGCAGGCCATGGAGCGGACCCATCGCTGGGGGGAGCGGGCGCTGCGGGCCTTCGAGCAGACCCAGGGGCTTGGGCCCAATTCCCACCAAGCCCTGTGGGGCATTGTGCAAGGGGGGGCGTACGAGGAGCTGCGGCGCACCTCGGCCCGCACCATTGCCTCCCTGGGCTTCCCCGGCTTCGCCATTGGAGGCTCCTTGGGCAAATCCAAGGAGGACGTACGCAACGTATTGGCCTGGTCGGTAGCCGAACTCCCTACCCACCGCCCGCGGCACCTTTTGGGCATCGGCGCGGTGGAGGACATCTTGATGGCCGTGCAGTACGGGATGGACACCTTCGACTGCGCGGCGCCCACCCGGCTGGCCCGCAACGGGGCCTTGCTCACGTTCTCCGCTGAAGGATTTAAGCTCAACATCGACAACGCGGCCTACCGCACCGACCCCCGCCCCATCGAAGAAGACTGCGACTGCCCCACGTGCCAGCGCTATTCCCGGGCCTTCCTGCGCCACCTGCTGCGCTCGGGCGAGCTTTCCTACTTCCGGTTGGCCACCGTGCACAACCTGCGGTTCATGGTCCGGCTCATGGACCGGGTACGGGCGCGCTTGGCCCAGGGCCGCTTGCCCACGGTCCAAGCCCTGCAGGGCTGAACGGGCCTGGTCGCGGGCCCTCTGGCCAACGAGCTTGGTTTTTCATATATTCCCTGTCCATGAGCCCGCGTTTGTTCGGCCTCTTGCTCGGGACCCTAGTCGGCGTGCTGGCGGGGGTGACGCTTCAAGCCACGGCCCAAGAGTTTGAGCTGAATGCGGAAAACGGCTGGTGGCCAAGGGAGAACACCCCTGCGGGTCGGAAACCCTCGGGGAGAATAGCGGTCTCCATCGCCGGGGTGGGCAACTTCACGGTCGAGGCCTCCGCCGTGCGCACGGTGCGGCCCGACGTCTTCCAACAGGGCCACTTTTCCGTGTTTGACCTCCTGGTGCACCTGGGCGAGCGCGGGGCCATCCGCCTGACCTACCGGTTTGCCGAAGACATGGCCACCCACGTGATTGAGGACCTCAACGGGCAGAGCGGGTGGTGGTACGAAGCCCACTACGCCGGGGGAGGATTTGAATCGAACGCGGTGCGCATGGACCTTTACCCGGTCAAGGACGGCACCCGGGTGCGTTTCTTCCGGGAGGATGCCAAGAGGCTCGCCGAGTTGTACGCGGCGTTCCGGGCCGAAGTGGCCCGCTGGCGGAACCACGGAAACCGTACGATCATTCCCCAAGTGCTGATCCGCGGGCCCAACTGGACCCTGACCTTCAAGGACGTGGAGGTGCGGCCCTTTGACTGGCGCGGGGACGTCCTCCAACCGGGCGTGGTCACCGCCCTGGACGTGCTGTTGAGCTTGGGCGAACAAGGACTGTTGGCAGCGCTCAAGCTCACCTGGTACCCCAAAATCGGCCGGGCCGATCCCATCGACAACTTTTTTGTGGAGCTCATCGCCGCAGGCGGGAAGTCCGCCCAAGCCGTGGGAAGCTGCGGGTTCATCTACGAGGTTGGGGAGTCCACCTTCCGCCAGTTCAAGGGCAACTTTGTGCACATGGCCTCGGATGTCCGGGTCATCCTGTGTCCGGAGTACATGGAGTGGTCCTGGAGGTGCTTGTGAGCGGGCGCACGCGGTTGGCTGTAAACACGGGCATCGACTGGCTTCTCATCCTCACCGGCCTTCCCTTGGCCGTTTCCTCGCTTCTCCTTTGGGTGGTCTTCCCCCGGGGGTTTTACGCCCACCGCCTGCTTTGGCGGGAAATCCACCTTTGGTCCGGACTGGCTTTTGGGGTGCTGAGTGCCCTCCACTTGGCCTTGCACCTTCCCCAGCTTTGGCGGTGCACCAAGGCCCTGGTATTGCCCTCTTCAAGGAGAGGTCCGCGTGACTCGACGTGCTCGCCAACCGGGCTTTAGGCAGCGGTGGAAGGCGATCCTCCATCAGCTGCGCCAGGCCTATGAGTCGGGGGACGTGCGTTCCTTGCGCACGCTGTGGTACCAGGGCCTTCGGGAGCCCGGGGTGGGGTGGGCTTTGCGTTTGTTCAACCGGATCTATCCCCTGCAAGCCATCTTGGACGTCGCTGACGAGCTCAACGGGAGGATGGCGGAGGAAGGGCTGGCCCGGGCCTCGCGTTGGCTTTTGGAGGAGAAAGTTGTGCACTGGAGGGCCGAGGTGCCGCCGGCCACGCAGGCCGTGTTGGCCCACCGGCCCGTGGTCATTTATGGCAACCACCCCAGTCTTCTTACCCTGTTTTTGGTTTCCTCCCAGGTGGACCGGCCGGATTTCCGCGTGGTGGCCGCCAGCTTCCTGGAACGCTTCTTGCCGGGCTTTGCCCCTTACGCTTATGCCGTGGAACTGCCGGTGAGGGACTGGTGGAGGCAATTTTGGGAGGGGGGGCTGCAGCGGCTGGTCGTGGTGTATTGGGTAACGCGGCTCCGGCCCGTGCCCCCGAAGACCCGGGCCAAGGAGCTCAACCGCATGACCTTGAGGAAAAGCATTGAGCATGTCCGCGACGGCGGGGCTTTGCTCATTGCCCCTCAGGGCTGGAGTCGAACCACGCGCCGGTGGTACCCCGGTCTGGGCATCATCCTCCAGGACTTGGCCAAGAACTCGGGCCCCAACCCTTTGTACCTGGTGGCCTACCATGAGGAGAACTCCACCGATGCCCTGGTTCATGCCTTTCTGGCCGGGGGGGCCCGATCCCGCCGAGTTCTCGATCGGCTGAAGCGCGATCCCGTGAAGATCACGTTCTCCCAGCCCCGGGTCCTGGTGCCTGCCGAACTTCTGGAGGGCTCGCCGGCCGACCTGGTGGAAAGGCTCCGCCGGGACTACGAGGCGATGTTCTCCTGCGGGAGGGGGCCCGGCTATGGGCCTCTGAGGCTGAAGCGCAGGGTATATCCCTGCTCCGCTGCCACTGCCTCCAAGCCCCGCCGCAGCGCTCCGTAGTCGAACTGAACGCTGTACCTCTTGCCAAGGAGGTTCAGTTCCTCTGCAAGCCGGCCCTCCCTTGGTCCTGGGGTCAGGGACCCCACCTCCACCCGCGTCCCCACCCCTGCCTCCGGCGACATTCCCAGTCCTGTCTCCACCAGCTGCTCGCTGTACAGGATCTCCCGAGCTTGGGCGTCCACCCTGAACCGGGCTCGGTACACAACCCGGCGTTTGCCCAACAGGACTCGGCGCTCGGCGAGAACCTTGGTGTACAGGATCTTGTCCCCTTCCTGTCTAAGCTCACCGCCCTGACCCTGCAAGAACTGCCTCAATGCCTCGATCATGCGCACCCCCCTGTGCGGTGAAAGACCCTGCGCGCTTGAGGATTCAGGAACCGCTGGAATTCTAAGGTGTACCCCCCAGGATCGCGGCAGAAGAACCGTTCAATTTGGAGCTCAGAATTGATCTGGATAGGGGTGAGGCCTTGGGCTCCTGCCTGGCCAGCCCTTTCCCACCAGCCCGTCAAATCGTCGGTCACGATGGTGATCAGCACCGCACTTTTCTCCTGGGGGCGGTGGTAACCCCGTTGGCCGTCCACCAATCCAAGATAGCTTCCCTCCCCCAAGCGCAAGATCTTGGCCCAGCCCTGGTCCACCACCACGGGGAAGCGCAGCCCCTCGGCCCAGAAGCGCATCGCGGCCTCAAGGTCGTGGTAGTACAGGTTGACCAGGGTGGCCGAAGGCTCAGCAGGGCTCATTCTTCCTGCTTCAGGGCTTCGATGAGGGCCTGGCGAAGTTCCCAAGGGAGGGCGACGCCCTTTTTGGTGGGCAGCCACTTCCCGTCCTCGCTCAAGAAAAACTGGCGGAAGTCCAGGTACTCTTTGCCTCGAAATTGGGTACGGCGCACGACCACCTTCTGCCCCTCGCCGCGCTCAAACTCCACAATCGTTCTCTCTTCGTCCACCTTGCGCTCCTTGCCGGGCCATTGTACCTCACCGTCACGCTTCTCCCCGATCGGCAAGATGACGCCGAAGGGCTGGGCATTGGAGAACCCGCCGTAGGTTCCTCCAAGAGGCGTGACTTGGGCACTGGTCCCGTCTGGCGGATGGAGTTAGAACCGTGAGAGCCGGCACAGAGCCCGGGTTACTGGTCCTTTGCCGACTCCTGTTGAACCCCAGCGAGAAAGGCGAACACCTTTGCGGTCATCTCATCGCCGGGAAGCCCCAGGTCCCGGTTGACGCCCTCGTGGTCCTTGTCCGCGGCGTGGTAAAGCTCGACCCTTACTCCAGCATCTCCAAGGGCGGTGGCAAAGTTCAGGGAGATCTCCCGGGACATCGCGCGCACACCTGCATAGACGATGAGGAACGGCGGAATCCCCTTGCCAGGGGCTACGTGAGTTATGGGTGAGGCCTTTTGCCAAACCTTTGGATCCCGGCCAAACGCCTGAAGGTAAAGAAGGGAGACCAGGCCTCCTCTTGCCAGGTGGGCGGGGATGTCGTATCCGGCGCCATCCAGGCAGACCACACCAGCAATAATGCTCAGAGGGAGTCCATGGGCGCTCAGGTAGGACTCGTCCGTGGCCACAAGGGCCACAAGATGCGCGCCTGCGGAGTGACCGATGAGAAAGAGTTTGCTCGGGTCCCCGCCGTACTCAGCGATGTTTTGGTGGATCCAGGCTATGGCGGCGGCCACGTCCTGAACGTGGGCGGGGTGAGTGACCGTGGGCGACAGCCGGTAGTTCACGCTGACCAGGAGGTAACCCGCGTCCGTGAAGGCCTGGGGTTTTACGCCCACGTTTCTTTTGTCACCCCCCTGCCATCCCCCGCCGTGGACCCAGACGACCACGGGAAAACCGGCCCCTGTCTGGGGCACATAGAGGTCCAAAGAGGTCAAGGAGGAGGGTGTTCCGGGCCGGTGGACGTATTGGATGTCCCGCACTTCCCGCCACTCCCCTACTGCAGGGAGCGGCAAAATGAGCACGAAGAAGAAAGGAGCGATAAGCCTCTTCACCTGTAAACTCTAGCCCACTGGGCGACGGGGCACAACTGCAAACTGCGGCACCAGGGGAAGTGGGAGGCTCGGCGCGCCTTTGTGGGAAAACCCAGCAGACTCGAGCTTTTACCGAAATGGGGCAGCCTACACTGGGGGTGAGCTAAGAACCTCGGCCATTTGGCGGCCGAGGTCCCGGGCGGCTTGCACCAGCTCAGGAAGGTCCCGCACGTGCCGGCCCGGCCCACCCACCGCCCCCTTCACCGTGAACACCTTGGCCTGCGAACTCCCTGGAGGACCCGCAAACTTCCCCAACTCCCGCAGCGCTTCATCCGGACTTCCCCTCCCCGACAGAACAATCAACCCAAAGCACCGGGCCTTCGGCCTCCGCCCGTGGGTGAACAGGAAAAACGTCCTATCAAGGAAAGTTTTCATTTGAGCGGATACGCTGCCAAAGTAGACTGGGCTGGCAAGGATGACCCCGTCGGCCTGGCTGAACTTCTCCAGGATCCACACCCCGTCGTCGTCCTCCAGACACTTGGGGACTTCGCGGCAGTTGCCGTGGGCTTGGCACGGGCCGATCTTGTACTGGTTCAGGACGACTTTTTCGGTGGCGATACCCCGGGCGGCAATCTCTTCCAGCGCTTGGTCGATGAGGTAGTTCGTGTTGCCTTGAACCCTCGGACTTCCCCCCAACGCCAAAACCTTGAGGGAGCTCTTCATCCTCGACCTCCGCAAGTATAGGCTAGGCCGTGTGTAAGGGGCGGCTCAGGGCCGCCAAGACGGCCTCCCACAGGGCCTCGGGGAAGGTGGGATGGGCGTGCACGGCCGCGGCGAACTCCTCCAGTGTAAGGTTCTTCTCCACAGCCAGGGTTGCCTCTGCAATGAGATCCGAGGCGTGGGGGCCGATGATCTCGGCGCCCACAACCCGGCCGGACTCGTCGGCGGCAATCTGGGCGTAGCCCTCGGGCTCGCCCTCGGCCCAAGCCCGACCCAAAGCCCCAAAGGGAAACCGGCCCACTTTGAGACCGGGCCCTTCAGTTTTGCCCACCAGGGCCACCTCCGGCTGCGTGAAAATGGCTTGGGGAACGAAAAGCTCGTGCTGGGAGACCTCGCGACCCGCCAGGTGGTCCGCCAACACCAACCCCTCGTGGGAGGCCTTGTGGGCCAGAAGCCAACCGCCCCGGAGGTCGCCAATGGCGTAAATCCCAGGCGCCGCCTGGAACCGCTCGTCGGTGACCACAAACCCCTTGTCGGTTGAAATCCCCACTGTCTCCAGGCCCAGCCCCTGAAGTTGGGGCTTGCGACCCACCGCCACCAGCACCACCTCGGCCGGAATTCCCTCGGTTCCCGATGGGGTGCGCACGACCACGGTTTCCCTGCCCAGACCCTCAGCTTGGCAACTCAGCCGGATCTCGATGCCTTGCTTTTTGAGGGCCTGGCGGAGGAACATCTCGCCCCGGCGGCTCACGCCCACGCCGGGAAGCAAGGTGTCCATCATCTCCACCACGGTCACTTGGCTGCCCAAGCGCCGGTAGATCGTGGCCATCTCCAGGCCAATCACTCCACCGCCCACCACAACCAGCCGCTCCGGCACCTTGTTGAGCATGAGCGCGTGGTCTGAGGACCAAACACGCTCGCCCTCGAAGGGAAGCCCCCGAAGTTCGACCGCGGCGGAACCTGTGGCCAGCACAATCGCTTGAGCGGCGAGCTCCCACTCGCCCTGCCCGCCGCGAATCCGCAGCTTGCCCGGCCCGATCAACGAGGCCTGGCCCTGCACCACCTCCACCTTGGAGGCCGCAAGCAACTTTTCAATTCCGGAGCGGAGCTGGGCCACCACCTCCCCCACCCAGGCCCGCAACCCAGCGAGGTCCACGCGGGTCTCCACGCTTAGGCCCATTCGGGCGTAGGTTTCCCTGCGGGCCAGAACGTGGGTGGCCGAGTACAGGGCTTTGGTGGGGATGCAGCCCCAGTTGAGGCAAGTGCCCCCAAGGTGGGCTCGTTCGACGAGGACGCACTCCAGGCCCAGTTGCCCGAGCCTGCGGGCGGTCACGTACCCGGCGGGGCCCCCGCCCACCACAGCCACCTGCACGCGGTCCACCCGAGCCGTCCTAGAGCACGAGCCGGACAAACCGGCGCCGGCCGGCCCGGAGGATCATCCCCGACCGGACCTCGATCCGATCCTGGGGGGACTGAACCTTGCGGGCATCGAGCTGGACCCCACCCTGCTCCACCAACCTGCGGGCCTCGGACCGCGAGCCCGCCACCCCCGTGGCCACCAACAAGTCCACTACCCCAATCTGACCATCCTCGTCCAGAATGTCCCCCACTTGGACCTCGGCCATCTCCTCCGGGGGGAGCTCCTCTTCAAAAACGCGCTCGAAGTGGGCCTGGGCTCGCTCTCCAGCCTCGGCCCCGTGGAACTGGGCCACGATCGTGCGCGCCAGACGCTTCTTGGCCTCCTTGGGATGGAGCTGGGCCACCTCCTCCCACGGCGTCTCCGTGAGCAAGGTGTAGTACTGGGGCATGAGCTCGTCCGGCAAGGACATGATCTTTCCGAACTGCTCCTCCGGGGGTTCGGCCACCCCAATGTAGTTGCCCCGGGACTGGGACATGGCGTGAACCCCGTCGGTGCCAATCAGCAACGGCATGGTCAAGATGACCTGGGGCTCCTGCCCATAGGCCTCCTGAATGTCGCGCCCGATGAGCAGGTTGAACCGCTGATCGGATCCTCCCAGCTCCACGTCGGCCCGGACCATCACCGAATCGTAGGCCTGGGCCAGGGGGTACAGAAACTCCATGATCGTGATCGGGCTCCCTTCGCGAAACCGCCGGGCGAAGTCGTCCCGCTCCAGCATCCGGGCCACGGTGTACCGGGCCGTGAGGCCGATCACCTGGGCCAGGGTGAGGTTCTCCAGCCACTCCGAGTTGTGGCGAACCTCGGTGCGGCGAGGGTCCAGGATGCGGAAGGCCTGCTCCCGGTAGGTCTTCATGTTGCGTTCAATCTCCTCCGGCGACATGGGATCGCGTGTCTTGGACTTGCCGGAGGGGTCGCCGATTCGGCGGGTGAAGTCCCCCACCACCAGCACCGCGGTGTGCCCCAAGTCCTGGAAGGCCCGGAGCTTGCGCAACACCACAGCGTGGCCCAGGGTGAGGTGCGGCGCGGAAGGGTCAATCCCCAACTTCACCCGCAGGGGCCGCTTCTCCTTGAGCGACCGCTCCAGTTTGGCCTCCAATTCCTCCCGAGGGAGGAACGTCTCCGCGTTCTTCTCGATCACCTGCAGCTGCTCTGCCACTTGTCGGGCTATGTCCATAGGCTGTTACACCACCACCGCTGACACCACGGTGTCCCCAGGGTTCACCTCGATCAGGCGCACACCCCGCGCGTAGCGAGAAAACACGCTGACCTGGGACACCGGGAAACGAATGACCTTGCCCCGGGCCGTGGACAGCGCCACTTCGTCCTCCTCACCCACCAGCAAGGCGGTAACCAGTTGCCCCACGTGCTCATCCAGTTTGATCCCAATCACCCCGCGTCCCCCTCGGCGTTGGATCGGGAACTCCGGAAGCTCCACCCTCTTGCCCGAGCCCAGCTCCGTGACGAACAGAAGCTTGCGCGTCTCGTCCTTGGCCAAGGAGACCAAACTCACCACCTCATCCCCTTGGGCGAGGTGGATGCCGATCACCCCTTTGGAGGGACGGCGGGTCACCCGCACCTCTTCCTCAGCGAACCGTATCGTCTGACCCCACCGTGTGGCCAGAAGCACTTGTCCGCTCCCTTGGGTTCGGGCCACGTCCACAAGGTGATCTCCTTCGGGGATGGAGTGGGCGATGATCCCCTTGGAGTGGGCATTGGCGTAGTCGGAGACGGCGTTGCGGTTGACGATGCCCTGAGCTGTGCCCAACAGGACGAACTCCGCGTCGTACCCGTCCACAGGGAGAACGGCCTTCACCTCTTCGTCCAAAGCCATCTCCAGGAACTGACGGAGGTTCTTGCCGGCCGAGTCCCGCTCGGCCAGCTCCAGGCGGGACAGAGGCAGGCGGAACACCCTTCCCCGGTCGGTGAACACGAGGAGCTCCTGGTGGGTGTGCCCAGCGACCATGGTGCGGAGGAAGTCCCCCTCCTTGGGGCGGATGCCGATCACCCCTTTGCCCCCGCGGCTCTGGGCGCGGTAGGCCTCGCACTCCGTGGTGTTCACGTAGCCCTTGGCCGTGACGCACAGGATCACGTCCCGCTTGGGGACCTCCGGCTCGCCCAGGGCCTCCTCCCCCCCGGGGTCGACAATGCCCGTCCGCCGGGCGTCCCCGTACCGCTCAGCTATGGCTTTGAGCTCCTCCCGGATGATGTTGTCGAGCAGGGTGGGGTGGGCCAGGACCGCTTGGTACTCGGCGATTCGAGCGTTGAGCTCCCCAAGTTCCTCGTCGATCTTGCGGCGCTCCAATCGGGTGAGCTGGGAGAGCCGCATTTTCAGGACGGCGTCGGCCTGCTTGGGGGAAAGCCCGATTTCCGCGGCCAGGAGGGCCTCGGCTTGGGCCGGTTCTGCGGCCGCGCGAATGATCTCAATGACCTGATCCAAGTTTTCCAGGGCCTTGTTGTAGCCCTCGAGGATGTGGGCCCGCTCCTGGGCGTTCTTCAGCCGGTGCTCGGTGCGGCGGCGGACCGTGGCCCGCCGGAAGTCCAGGAAGGCCTTGAGCATCCGGGGAAGGGACAGGGTGCGCGGGCTGCCGTCCTGGATGACGAGGAAGTGGCAGGAGAAGGTGCGCTCCAGGGGGGTGAGCTTGTACAGCCGCTGGAGGATGCGCTCAGGGGTGGCATCCCGCTTGAGCTCGATGACCACCCGCAAACCCTCGCGATCGGACTCGTCCCGGAGGTCGGTGACCCCCTCCAGTTCCCCGTCCTTGACTCGGGCGGCAATGGACTCGATGATGGTGGTCTTCCGGACCTGGTAGGGAATCTCCGTAATGACGATCCGGTCTTCTTCGATGAACGCCCGGCCCCGGAGGGTGAACCGCCCTTCCCCGGTGCGGTAAGCCTCCCGGATGCCTTCCCGGCCCACGATGACCCCCCCGGTGGGGAAGTCCGGGCCGGGGAGCAAGGGCAAAAGCTCATCGACTTCAGCTTGGGGATGGTCCATGAGGTACAACGTGGCCGCCACCAGCTCCCGCAGGTTGTGAGGGGGGATTTGGGTGGTCATCCCCACGGAGATGCCCCACGCCCCGTTGGCCAGCACGTGGGGGAACCGCACGGGCAGGACCTCGGGTTCCTCCAGGGAGCCGTCGAAGTTGGGGAGGAAGTCCACCGTATTCTCGTCGAGCTCATCTAAGAACTCCTGGGCGATGGGAGCCAGCCGGGCCTCGGTGTACCGCATGGCCGCGGGCTCGTCCCCATCGATGGACCCGAAGTTCCCCTGGCCGTCCACCAGGGGGTAGCGGGTGGAGAAATCCTGGGCCAACCCCACCATAGCCTCGTACACCGCGGCGTCCCCGTGGGGGTGGAACTTACCCATCACCTCACCCACGATGCGGGCCCCTTTGCGGTGGGGCTTGCCCGGGGTGAGCCCGAGCTCCCTCATCCCGTAAAGGATCCGCCGCTGCACCGGCTTCAGACCGTCCCGCACGTCGGGAATAGCTCGGCCGCGGATCACCGAGACGGCGTAGTCGATGTACGACTGCTCCATCTCGTCTTCGATGAAGGCGATTTCGATGCGTTCAGACATGGATCGCTCGATGTTACGTCAGGAAAAGCGTTTTTTCAACTTCGGGGCTTGCCCAGCCGGTCCGGATCAAACGCCTCGTCGGGCACAGGGACGAAGCCCACTTCCCGGATGAACAGAAAGGTCCGGTTGCCCTCGATCAATGCGTTCTCCACCACCTGTTCCCGTACGTACACGTCCCCGTTGAAGTCCGCGTAGGCCGTGAAGCGGACCCGGTACAGGACCACGCCGGTGACCGCCAGGAGCCGCAACTCCACCGGCCTGTTGGTGCGGGGATCCACAAGGACTACCACGGTCTGGAAGGCCACTCCAGGGTTGATGGCCCGCACTTCCAGCTCCACCTGGGGCTGGCCTTCGGCCGTTTCCGTCTCCCGGCGAGCGGTGATCCGGTAGTCCCGGGCCAGCCGTACCCCGGCGATTTGGGCCACTGCCGCATCCCCAAACGCCGCTTGCGCCCCGCTGGTCCGCAACGGGGTGGCCAGCTCCGGTTGCCAAAAGAACGTGCCCCGGGGGGTGATCAAGAACACCTGCCCGGCCAGCTCCGCCGGCTGGAGAAACTCGATGCGCACGTAGCCCTCGCCCTGGATGTCCTTGAAGGCCAGCTTGAGCTCCGCTTCCTCCACCATCCCATCGCTCTCGGCCCGCACAAGCACCGTAAGCTGGCTGGCTTGAACGTCCAGGAACCGAACTCGATCGAGCTGTTCAAGGTCGAGCTGGGCTAGACCCACCAAACCCCAAGTGACCACAACGGCCAAACCCCAAAGCCTCATGCAGTTCCTCCTCTTTACACAGCCCGCAGTGCCTCAGCCACGTTGAGGCGCGCGTTCTTCCACCCGGGATAAACACTGCTTGCGGCCGTGGCCAGCAGAGCAAGGAGAAAGGGAACGACCAACGTCTGAAGTCCCACAGCCACCCGAATGGGTTGGGGCATGGTGCCCCCGGGGGGGACGAAGGTCAACCCTAGGGCGTTGAAAACCAAGCCCAAAAAGATACCGCCCATCACTCCAGCCAGCCCGCCCAGGAACCCCACAGCCATCCCTTCCAACACGAAGTTCCCAAACACCCGGCTCCAGGGGACCCCCAGGGCCCGCACCGTGGCCACCTCCCTCGTCCGTTCCAAAAAAGAGATCGTCAACACCTCCAGCACGCTGAAGAACACGAGGACGAAGATCGCCAGGGAGGTCAGCCCCGAGAAGGCGCGCCAAAACGTGCCGATGGACTCAAAGAACGGGCTTAGGTCTTGCCAGGTGCGGACAGAGAAGGACAACCCCGCGTCTTTGAGCCTCTGCTCCAATTGGGTTCGCACCTGGGGAGCCTCGGCAAGGTCCTCGATCCAAATGAGAACCCGCTCCACCCCCGTGGTGCGCACCAGGCGCTGGGCGAACCCCAGAGGAACCAACGCGAACCGCTCCTCGAGCTGGGCGTTGCTCAGTCGAAGCGTGCCCACCACGGTCACGGTGGAGGCGTTGAGGGTGCCGTTCACAGTGCCTGCCGCCACGTTGACCGTGTCCCCCGGGCGCAAGTTGAGCTTTCCGGCCAACCGCTCCCCCAGCACGACTTCCCGCGCCTCGCGTTCCGCCAAGGGCCGGCCAGCCACGAGCATACAGACGTAATCGGCCATGCAGTCCTCGGGGACCACCCCCCGGGCCAGGAGCAGCGTGCTGCCCTTCTCGTTTCCGATGAGCCCCGCGAAGTTGAGCTGGGGGCTTATCCGACTCCCTTCCACGGTGCGGACAAGCCCCACCACCTTGTCCAGGTCGCTTGGGGAAATCAGGGCCTCCAATCCCGAGGCCCGCCCCTCCAGAACCCGGGCATCCCCCACCTGAAGGGCCCCGAGCTCGAGGGCCAGGGACCGCTCGGTGGACCGCAACGCCTCGGCCACGAACCCCAGCACAAACGAAAGGAGCGTAACCCCCACACCGATCACGAGCAGACTGAACAGCGTGCGCCGCCGATTGCGAAACACGTTGCGCAAAGCCAGTTTGAGGTTCATAGGGTCCTCACACCGTGCGCAACGCTTCCACCACCGACAAGCGGGCCATCTGCCCCGCAGGGAGAAGGGCCGACACCACGGTGGAAAGGAGGCTCACCAACAAGGGAACCCCAAAGACGAGAGGGGTGAAGTCCACCCCCAAGGTCACCGCTTGAACTGTCCCCGGGGGTCGCCAGGGGATCGCGGCCGCGTTGAACGCCAAAGAAAACGCAACACCCAGCAACAGGCCCACCAGTCCTCCAACCAAGCCCAGCCCTGCGCCCTCGAGGAGGAAGAGGCGGAACACCTCCTGCCCCAGCGTGCCCAAGGCTCTCAGCGTCCCCACCTCCCGCGTCCGCTCCAGGAAAGAAAGCGTCAGCACCTGGAGGACAATGAAGAAGACCAAGACGAATACCGCGGCGATGAGAAAACCAAACAGGAGGTCGAAGAAGCTCGCCAGCTGACGGTAGAACGGGGACAGAACGTCCCAGGTGCGCGCCTCCAGGGTGAAACCCTGGGCGGGCAGACCTCGGTCCAGCTTGCGGGCCGTGCCCCAGGTCTGCCGAAGAGAACGCAAGCCCAGCACCACCCGGTCCACCCCCCTCGTGTTCAACAGCGTTTGGGCCAGGGAAAGAGGGACAAACACCTGCGATCGCTCGACCTCCGCGGAGGAGAACCGATAAATCCCAACCACCTCGGCGGGGAGGACGTTGAGCGCCCCGGCGGCGGTGGTGGCCGTGAGGTTCACGAAGTCCCCGGGCCTGAGCCCCAGTTCCTCAGCCAGGACCTGGCCCACAAGGACAGCCCCTAGATCGCTGGAGCGGAGGCCCCGCCCGCCCACCACCAGGCCGTTGTAGTCCAACACCGGGTTCTCAGGGACGACCCCCAACCCCCGCACCGTTGCCGTCCTCCGGCGAAAGGTTAGCAAGGAGGAAAACCCCAATTGAACCGTGGAGCCTCGCACCTCAGGGAACTGGGCAACCCACCGGGTCAATAGCTCTTGGTCCTCCGGCCCGATGAGGTAACCCAACCCCTCGGAGTCGCCCTCGAACAGGGCTCGATCGGCGATCTGGATGTTGCCGTACTGCTGGACCGTCGTTTGTTGAATCAGGGCTTTGGAGCGCTCCACAAACCCCAGGACCACCAGGGACAGGGAGCACCCCAAGCTGACGATGGCCAAAGCCAACAAGGTCCGGCGCCGGTTGCGGCGCAGGTTACGCAGGGCGATCCGCCACATACCTCTCCCCTTGGATCTTTCCGTCGCGGATGTCCAGCACCCGCTGGGCATAGGGCGGGACCGCCGGGTCGTGGGTGACCACCACGAACGTGACGCAATGCTCTCCGTTGAGGTTTTGGAGCAGCCCCATGATCTGCTTGCCGGTCGTGGAGTCGAGGTTGGCCGTGGGTTCGTCGGCCAGGACCACCCGGGGCTGCGTCACCAGGGCCCGGGCGATAGCTACCCGCTGACGTTGCCCTCCCGAAAGCTCATCGGGCCGGCGGCGCCCCAACCCATCGAGGCCCACCTCCTCCAACAACGAACGTACCCGCTGCTCCCGCTCCTGGCGGCTCAAGTTGAGAAGGAGCAAGGGGTACTCCACGTTCTCTGCGGCGGTGAGCACGGGGATGAGGTTGAACGTCTGGAAAACCAGACCGATCCTTTGTCTCCTCAGAAAAGCCAAATCCCGCTCCGAGAGCTTGCTTGTGGGCTTGCCTTCGAACAGAACCTCCCCTTGACTGGGGCGGTCGATGAGGGCCAGCAAGTTCAGCAACGTGGTCTTGCCGCTCCCAGAAGGACCGTTGATGACCACAAAGTCCCCTTGGGTGGACAGGAAGTCCACCTCATCCAGGGCCTTCACCTTCTCTTTGCCCAGGGCGTAGATCTTGGAGACCTTTTGAGCTTGAAGGACCGGGTCCCCTCGGGCGTAGCAGAAACCTTGACCGTTCATGACTGCCTTCCTAGCGGAGAAGCTGCCGCTTCGAGTTCATCGGCGTTCATTATACGGGCTGGCCTTGGCCCCACCCTTTCGGGTACGTTGGACCCGTGCGTCGGGTCTTCGTGAGCGTCGCCTTGGGGCTGGTGGGGGCTGGCCTGTTTGCCACCATCTTGGCCCTGATCGGTCCGGGAGCTGTTGCGGCCCAATTGCGAGCCCTGGGCTGGGCGGGCTTCCTGGCGATGGGGGCCAACGACCTGTTGGCCACGGCGTTCTGGGTTCTGAGTTGGGGCGTGCTCCTCCGGGGGTACGGGGTTCGTTTGGGGTGGGGGCAAGTGGCCGGGGCCAGCGCCGCAGGCTTCGCCCTGTCCTACTTGACCCCTGTGGCCTACGTGGGAGGGGAGCCGGTGCGGGCTTGGCTTGTCACGACCAAGTCCGGCCGATCCTGGACCACCGCCTTCGCCTCCCTGTTCGTGGACCGGCTCCTCGCGGGGGTGTGTCTTGTCCTGTTTGCCCTCCTCGGGGGCGGGGCACTCCTCAGCTCCAATCTCTTGGCTCCCCAAGCCAAGGTTCAAGTGGGATTGGCCTTGTTCCTCGTGACCCTGGCCGTGGCCCTGGGGCTCCTCAGCTTTGCCCGCAACTACGGCTGGCTTTCCCGAATCGTGGCAGCCCTGGGCAGGCTGAGAAAGACGTGGAGCAAACCCCAACGGTGGGCCGAGCGGATTCGTCAAATGGAAAGCGAAGTGTACCTCGCGTTCTCCCGCAACTGGGCCACCACCGCGCTGGCCTTTCTTCTCCAGCTGCTCAGCTTTGTCTGCACCTACTTGCGGCCCCAGATCTTCTTCTACTTCGCGGAGGGGCGGCTGTTCTCTTTTCCCCAGTTGGCAGCGTACTTCAACCTTAATGCCATCCTCACCACGGTCCTGTGGCTCACTCCCGCCGGCTTAGGGACCGCCGAGGGTGGCCGCATTGGAATCCTTGGGCTGGTGGGCATCGTCCCGGCCACGGCCCTGGCCTTTTCCCTCACAGTGCGGTTCTTGGAGCTCCTGGTGGTGGGGTGCGGCCTCCTTTACCTGTTCCGGGAGGGGGTTATCCGGCTCACCCTCCCTGCCCAGGCCAGAGCTCGGCCCAAGGCCTTTTGGGCCACTGTGCGCGGCGCCTTGGAAGTGGGCAGTCTGTGGGTGTACGGGTACGTCCTGCCCACCCGGTACCTACCCCGCCTGTTCGCTTGGCGGTACCGCCGCCCGGATCCCTGGGATTACGCCTCCAGCCCGTACGAGAAGGTCAAGTACGGGCGAAAGTTGGCGATCCTGCCGCGAAAGCCCAACCCAGAGGATCCCCCCTACGCCCGGGCTTTGGACGTGGGGTGTGGAGAGGGGTTTTTCTCCGCGCTGCTGGCCGAGCGCGGGGCAGCCCGCCACGTCGTGGGCCTGGACTTTGCCCCCCCAGCCCTGGAGCGAGCCCGCGCCCGCTGGGCCCACCTCAAGCAACTGGAGTTCGTCCTCATGGATGCGTCCAAGGAACTCCCCGACGGGCAGTTCGACCTCGTGGTGTGCTCGGAAGTCCTGTACTACCTGGGGAGAGGAAACCTGCGCAAGCTGGCCCACCGAATTGCCTCCCGGGTGGCCGTGGGGGGACATGTCGTCCTAGTGAGCGCCTGGCCGGCTGGGCGGGTGATCCACCGCCCGTTTGTGAAGCTACCGGGGTTTTGCGTGGTGGAGGAGCACGTGGAACTGGACTCCCGCCGTCCTTATCTCATCACGTGCCTGGAACGAAGGTTGGAAGCGGACGGGCCGGGGCGGTGTACAGGGCGTAGAGCTCCGTTGAACGGACAAAGCTGGCCAGGAACTTACCGTTGGTGACCCGTTGGGAGGAGTAGGCGCGCACCGCCGCCAACTTCAGCTTCACCAGCTCGGGGGTCAGCTCCTTGGTACGCCAGGTCCACTGCCCCAAGGTGGGGGGAGGGTCGAGCTGGAGGGCCACGTTGAGGCGCCGGGGGCTGGGCCAACTGGGGGCGTGAACCAAGTACAGGCGCATCTCCGGGCTCTCCTCAAGCCCGGCCTTGAGGACAGCGGCCACCGTAAACTGCACCGAGGCCCGATGGTCGGGGTGACCGTCCTCCGGGTGGGGTAGGTACACCACCGTAGGAGAGAACGCCTTCATGATCTCGGCGAGGACATCGGTGAGGGTCTCCCCTGTGTAGGGAGCCCCGGGGCGGTAGCTGTTGGTGTAGAAGGCGGCCTGGGCCTTGGTGAACGGGCTCCGATACACCTCCTTCCAGTTCTTGTTCGTGAGGGAAGAGAGGCCTTGGTCGGGGAAGCCCAGAAACAGGGCGTGGTTTTTGGGGAGCCCCAACACACGCAGGGCATTCACGGCCTCCTTTTGGCGACGGTACCCCAGGGCCCGGTAGTCCACAGCCCGGTGAAGGGGGTTGCCCGTGAGAAGACGTTTGGCCGCGCTGTTGGCGTCCCCATTGGTCAGGAACACCACCAGGACCTGGCTCTTGTGCTCAAGAAGCCGAGCGATTGTGCCCCCCAAGGCCAGCACCTCGTCGTCCGGATGAGGAGCCACGATAAGGACGCGCTGCACGCCCTGCTGGGGAAGGGGCACTTCCCCCCGGGGCGGGGCGGGAATCCACCACACCCCCAACGTGGGATGGGGCACCCCGGGTACCAACCCCAGACCCACGAAAGCCAGCAGCGGAACCCCCCACACCCACCGTCTCACTCGCCGCATGGCCCTGTATATACACCTCAGGGACCTCCCAGGCAACAGGCGAGCGCCGCTATATCATCGCCCCCGTGAGAAATGTCGTAGCGGTGGACATCGGAGGAACGCGAACCCGGGTGGCTGCCCTGGAACAAGGCCAAATCAAAGCCCGCCGGTCGTTTCCCACTCAGAGCCTGGTCGAACTGAAGGTAGGCTTGGACCAGGTCCTCCAGGAGGCGGGCTGGGCCAAACCCCAGGCCATCGGCGTGGCCGCGGCCGGGCCGGTGGATATGCGGTCGGGCCAGCTTCTCAATCCCCCCAACCTACCCCCCGGCATGCGGACTGCCTCGGTGGGGACCGAACTTCAAGCCACGTTTGGCTGCCCGGTGTACGTGGCCAACGATGCCACCACAGCCGCGATCGGCGAGCTCGAATACGGGCACAAAGCACAGGACTTTGTGTACATCACCTGGTCCACGGGCATTGGTGGGGGGATCGTGTGCGGGGGACGGGTGGTGTGGGGGGCCACGGGCCAGGCCGGGGAGATTGGCCACATGGTGATCCGTCCCCGCGGCCCCCGGTGTGGGTGCGGAAAGCGGGGGTGCCTGGAAGCCCTGGCCGGGGGGGCCGGCCTAGCCAAGGCTGCACGTCGTCGGTTTGGCCAGGCGATCTCGGCCCGTGAGCTGGTCACCCTGGCCCAGAAGGGAAATCCCCAGGCTTTGGAGCTTGTAAAGACCGCTTGCCAAGCCATGGGCCAGGCCGTGGCGCTCCTCTGGGAACTGCTGGAGCCTGAGCTGTTCGTGTTCGGCGGAGGCTTCACCGGATCCTGGGACCTCCTGGCCCCCCGGGTATTGGAGGCTGCACGCCCCCTGGCCCGGGGCTCCCTTCGCTTGGCCGTCACCCCGTTGGGGGACGACGTGGGGCTCCTTGGCGCTTCTGCCCTGTGGAAGCACATTTCCCCGGATTGGGGCGCCCTCCAAGCTGGAAGAGTCAGAACCCCAGGGTGATATCGGTGGTGAGCCGCTCGAGCCCGTGGGGGCCCAGGCTGACCCCGACGGAGAGGGACCAGGGCTTCTGTCGAGCCACAATGGTGAGTCCTGAGGTCCAGGGCTCACCGGCTCGCAGGGCCAGCCTCCCCTGAACCCGCAGGCGAGGACCGCCGTACGTGACGGACAGAGACTGAGAAACCTTGGGGAAGAAGGATAAGAAAGTGACGATGGAGGTGGCTGCCTCCTCGGCCCCGAGCTCCAGGCTGGCCGCGCGATCGGACCAGGTCAAGGTGCCCCACCGCGGACCGCTCCAGCCAACTCGCAGCTCCCCTGGGGAGAGCCCGCCCGGAAAGGAGAAGTCCACCCCTGTCCCTACCCAGAACGGACCCACCTCCATCCGCCCGGTGACCGAGCCGAACCCTCCCCATACCCGGGCCCCCAGCACGTCGTAGACCGTGACTTTGCCCCCGGCTTGGAGGGCCAGGTCCCCGAGCGGGGTGACGACCGCCCCTTTCCAAGAACTGGACGCGGCCAAGTTCAACCGCCCTGATGCCAACAGGGCCGCCTCCAGGTGGAAGGAAAAAGGAGCAAGGCTGACCCCCAAGGAGCCTGTGGCCCTCCGGAATTTCAAAGGAAGAACATCCCACTCCGCCCTTCCCACCAGGGCGACCTTCCCCAGGTCCTGGGACAACGTGAGCCAGCCTGCCCCTCGGGCTGCGAGCGGTCCTACTTCCAGGCGGGTTCCCAGTTCTCCTCCCAGACAGACCCATGCCGCGGCCAAAACGAGGAGAGCTTTCATCGCTCCTCCAGCCGTTTTGCACAAGCCAAGACCGAGCGTTTCACGGCCGGAGTGCGGAACGGCAGGGTCGCCTCGTCGAGCTTAACCATGGTTCCCCCTTTTTCCCGGACCACCAGCAAGAAGTACTGCTGCTGGAAGTCCCCGTCGGTGGCGAATGATCTAAACAGTGTGGATTTCCCGTCTGGGCTGAGGAAGCCCTCCTTGACGAAGAACGCCCCGCCGCCCCAGGCCTCCTTGAGCCCGGTGAGCTGGGCCAAGGAGCGGTGGGGGTCAAAAGGCACAGGCACTTTGGCGTGGGGCACAGCTCCCTCCGCGATTCGGTGGACTTGGCCCTTGGGCCCCCGACGAGCCACCAGGCGCCAGATGGTACGCCCAAACTTGCGCCAGCGCACTTCGTACCGGGTGCCCGGGCCGCGCTGGGGCACGACCTCCGGTCCCTGCACGGCAAAACCGTTCTCCTGGAGGAGACCCGCCGACTGCCGGGCATAGTCCTCAACATCGGTTACCAGGACAAACTCCCCTTGGGGAGCAAGCACACCCGAGAGGATGCACACAAACTCGCGGTCGACCAAGCGGCGGTGGGCGTGGCGGGCCTTGGGCCACGGGCAGGGGAAGTGGACGTAGACGCGGTGGACGGACTCGTCGGCGAACAGCTCGCGCAGGGCGAATTTCCCGTCGGTCAACACCAAGCGCACGTTGGTGGCGCCCGCAGCCGCCAGCTTCCGCGCCGCCTTGGTCACGCAGGTGAGGCTGGTTTCAAATCCCACCCAATTCCAGTCCGGATATTGGAGGCAGGCCTCGGCAAGAAACTCCCCGTTGCCAAACCCCACCTCCACAGCCAGAGGCGCTTGTCGAGAGAAAACCTTGTGCCAACAGAGCGAGAGAGCAGTCCAGTGCCTTGGGCAAAGGACGTAGGGAAAGAAGACCACAGGTGAAGCTTACTTCACCTCCTCTAGCGCCACGAGCTGGCACGATAGCAAAGGGCAGACTTTGCTGGCAAAGGTCGCATGCAGGACACCGTCGGCGTTGGGCGCTGGGCAAACCCGTTGGGGCGATGTTTTCCAGCCTAGCGGCGGTAGGCCCAGGCGGTGAGACGGCCCTCCAGCACAGCAAATAGGGCGTAAAGCCCAATCCCCAGAGCGGCGATGAC